>CAVKXR010000269.1:0-2958 GCA_963660275.1 Oscillospiraceae bacterium | reverse complement strand
CCGGCAATGACACGCTAAGCGAACTGATTCTAGCTTTTTTCAAGATGACCGCTAATAGAAAAAGTCCGCTCAAACGGCCCCTTATCCTTCTAACCGTTTCCTGACTTCTCTACTCTCAACTATTAACTATCAACTAAAATCTCAGTTCTAAGTTCTCACAACCCCTCGTCCCTCTTACCGCATCCCTTGTCCCTTTTTAATCCACTGAATCCTGATTTCTCTCAACTATCACTAATCCCTATTCCCTTCTCCCTAATCCCTCTTGCCCGCTGAGGCTAATTCCGAGGGACCGCGCATCCAAATGCATAGACAAAAGAAAAATCTTTGATTATTTTTATAAAAAATTTCCTGTTTACGGGAAAACGGGACTTTAGCTCAATCGGTTAGAGCCGCGGACTCATAACCCGCTGGTTCCCGGTTCAAGTCCGGGAGGTCCCACGAACCCCGCCAAATTTCGAAAATTTGGCGGGGTTTTTGCCTTTTTTGGCGGATTTCGGGGATTCTTGCCGCAAAAAAATCAGCTCCTGCCGTTTTCGTTTTGGGCAAATTTAGGGACATTGCAAGACACGAAAACCCGCAAAGTTTTATCTTTCCCGTGCAACAGTTGCGGAGGGAATCCATGGGAAATGCCTACTGGGGATTTGGTTAAATTCCGTTGATTGTTGAATACAAAAAAAGCCCGCTCGGAGCGGGCCTTCTGTTTCGGGTTACTTCTTCTTGAAAATTTTATAGAAGCAAAAAACATTCAGGGCGATGATGGCGGTCCATGAAAGAATCATGAACGCAAGACCGCTTGTCGAAAGTTCCTGTAGTTCCATGTTAAGCCTCCTCTTCGGTTTCGCCGATACGGACTTTTTGGATTTGATCGTCTCTGCCGCGGAGCGCGCGTCCGCTCTTCCAGGCATACCAGATGGCCGCATTTACGAGAAGCACGGCAAAGACCAGGCTTAGCCGAAGTCCCCAGATGAAGTGTGTCTTGAGCATGGTGAATCCGCAAAACTCGACTTCCGCGTCGGCGGGAATATTCGAAAGCAGGAGGACGTTCAGCCCGTCGTGAATTGTCCAGGCGACGAGAAGCGCGAGAAGCGCAAACGGGCAGACATAGCGGATGACGAAGCGGAAAGGCTTTGAAATCCTGAGGGCGGAACCTTCGGTTAGCAGAGCGAAGGCTTCGGATTCTTCCGGGTTTTCCTTGGACTTGCGACGTCCGAGAATGAACGAGAAGATAAACGCCTGGATGGTTCCCAGGACGATGAGGAGGAAGCAGCCGCCCCAGAAGTCCAGTTCATCGACCGCTCCGGCGGCGAGTCCGAAGATGCTGATAAGCCCGCCGATGAAAGTTACGACGCCAATCGTCGAAACGGCGCCTTTCCGGGAAAACTTGAGGTCGTCTTCGCAGAAGCTGATCAGCGGCTGGATGATAGAGATTGCACTTGTGACGCCCGCAAAGAAGAGCATCCCGAACCAGAGCGTCTGGAATGCGCCTCCGAAAGGAATCTGCCCGAACACGTGCGGCATACTTTGGAATGCAAGCCCAAAGGTTCCGAGTTTCGCGCATTCTTCGATGTTCGTCCCGGCGATGAGGACCGCTAGCGGAATGACGATTGTGCCGCCCAGGATGACTTCGGCAAATTCGTTGGTCGCTCCGGCGGTGAGCGAGGAGAGCGCGATGTCTTCGTTCCGCTTGACATAGCTCGCGTAGCAGAGGACGATTCCCATCCCGAGGCTCATCGTAAAGAAGACCTGGCCTGCAGCGGCGAGCCACACGGACGGATTCGTGAGAGCGGAAAAGTCCGGATTCCACATGAACGCAAGTCCTTTCCCGATGCCCGGCAGCGTGAGCACTCGGACGACAAGGATAAGACCCATGATGAGGAGAAGCGGCATGCAGACCTTGTTCGCCCGTTCGATTCCCTTGCGGACGCCAAACGAGAGGAGCGCCATGTTGCAGGCGAAGGTAATAAGGAAGAAGACGATAGCGGCGGGGAACGGTCCCAGGTTCTCCTTGAGCATGATGAAGTTTCCGAAAAATTCGGAGATTTTTCCCACGGCGACGACTTCCGAAAGCGTTCCGGTCAGCGAATACCACGCAAAAGCGAGAATCCACGATTCGATGAACATGTAGTAGAAGCTGATGAAGAGCGGCGGCAAAAGCCCCATGGATCCCAGGTATTTTCCCCAGGGCTTTCCGATGATCTTGTCATAGGCTCCCGGAGACGTGCCGTGGCGGAGTATTCCGGCGTAGCGTCCGAGCGTCCACTCGATCCAGGACAGGGGAATGCCCAGGACCAGAAAGGCGATGATGTAGGGGATGATGAAAGTTCCGCCGCCGTTTGTCGCGGCCTGTACGGGAAATCGTAAAAAGTTTCCGAGTCCGACTGCGCTTCCGGCAACTGCCAGAATCACGCCTATTTTCGAACCCCAGTTTTCTCGGTGTTGTGCCATAGGTATAGCCTTTTTAAAGGAATTTGCAACAAGATAGTAAATGTTTGAAAATCCGTTGGGTTTTCGGATAGAAAAATGCCTTTTCAGAAATTTTTAAGGGATAAGGCTAGAGGATTGCCCCGTCGATAAGGAGGACCGCTGCGCATGCCGCGCAGGCGACGAAGACAAGCCCGCGACCGAGAAGGGAAACGGCGATGGCGGTTCCGAGCGCGGCGATCCCGGAAATCCGGGATTCGGTTGCGTAAAAAATCGCGGGAACGGTCATCGCGGAAAGTACCGTGTAGGGAATGTAGGCGAGAAAGGATTTCCAGAAGACGCTTTGGATTTCATTCTTCAGAAGGACGAACGGAATAGCGCGGACAAGGTAGGTGACGCCCGCCATCACCAGAAGATAGAGAGCGTAATCGTGAAGATTCATGCCGAATCCTTTACCGGGAAAAGCTTTGCCGCGAAAAGCGACGAAATGACCGCGCAGAGGATGATGGCGAATCCCGTCGAAACGTTCTTTAGTCC
>CAVKXR010000268.1:0-2993 GCA_963660275.1 Oscillospiraceae bacterium | reverse complement strand
ATGTCACTTCGAAAGATTTCGCCGTGGCATGGGATAAAGTTCCGAATAGGGAAAACTTGCAGGACGGGCTTTATCGGGTGAAGGCTCTTGCAATTGACTATGCGGCCCCCGGCGCGGCCGCCTACGGCGCCGTCTCGTCGCTCGTGTCGAAGATCGCCGGGGGGAAGGATTCCGCAGCCGACTGGGAAGCCCTCGACGGCTACCGCCTCAACCGCGCGGAAGGTTCCGCGGAGTTCCGGATCGACCGTACCGCTCCGGTGCTTTCCTTCGATAGCGTGGGCGGGACCGCGGCGGAACCGGCGGTGTCCGCCAAATACGCGGAGCTTTCCCGCCCCGCGCGCGACGCTGGGTCCCGCTACGTGTCGGGGGATTCCCTGCTGCGTGTCGGCTACGCGGTCGAGGAGCCGCTCGGCGGTCGCGATTCGGCCGCGGTGACGGTCGCGTGGATGTTCGTCCATGCCGGGGATACGGCGAAAGTCGACCGGGCGGGCGATTCCGTGTGGGTAAAAGGCGCGGACGGCACCGGGCGCGGCGCCTGGACGGAAATGTCCGGCATGCGGCTTGCGGACGGGGACTACCTTCTCCGGGCGACGGCGCGGGATGAGTCGAAAAACGCGAAGTCCTACGGCTACGGGAAAAGGGTCCGCATCGACCGTACCGCCCCGAAAATCCTGGGCCTCGTGAGTTCCCGGCTGGTCTATCCCGATTCCGCGAAGGGCTTCGGCGCGACCCTGACGGTCTCCGAGCGGGACGACGCCCCGTCGAACCGGACCGGGATGCGCTGCCACTACCGGGTCCTCGGGGGCGACGCGGACGGCCTCTTCCGGGATGTCGCCGAAAGGATCCTGTCGGATGATACGCTCCGGTTCGAAATCCCCGCCGGGGCGGTCGGAACGGAAAACGGCAAGCGCTACCTCGAAGCGGTCTGCATCGACGCGGCGGGCAACGCGGGAGTCCGCACGGACCTCTTCCACGTGGGCGACCGCTACCCGACCATCGTGTCGCCGGCCTCGGATGACGAATACCTGCAGTCCGAATACGTTCCCATTGTCGGTATCGCCCCGCCTCCGTCCGCCGGTGCCGAGAACTCCACGGTTTACCGGCTCCGCTACCGGATGGACGGCTCGGACGAGTGGCTGTCGGAGCGCATCGCCGTCGTGTCGCCGAACCGCTCGAGGGACAGCGCGAACATTTCCAGAACGTCCCAGAGCGCGGAAGGGGTGCTCGGCTACCTGCACAATATCGGCTTTTCGGAATCGAAGGTCTGGATCGAGCTTTCGACGCGTTCCTGTGCGGACTGCGGGTGGCGTTCGGATTCCGTCCTGGTGACGCTCGACGGCTTTGCCGAGGAGGATTCCTCGCGGTCGGTTGTCCTGTCGCTCTCCCCGTCCGCCCTGGAAGTGGGGAGGGATTCGCTGGATGTGTCGCTCCGCCTTGCCGGGAGTTTCGACGGGGACTACTTTCTGCGCGTCCATGCCGAGGATTCGAAGGGTGCGGGCATTTTCGACAGGACGTCGGAGCGGGCGTTCGCAAGTCCGTTTAACGGGGAACCTTTCGACACGACCGCGGAGCGAGGCGTTTGGTTCTACGAGCGGGACGGCCTCTACCATCTGCGGTGGAAGGGGCTTTCTGCGGCGGATACCATCGCTGTAAATTATGATTCAAAAGGTTTCGGGGAGGCTTGCCTCGCCTTTGACGGGCGGGGAAACGCTTCAAAAGGCTGCTCGGTCCGCAGCGGCATGTTGAATGCGTCGCCGGTATTTTCGCAAGTGGATGCGAGCCTTTCCGCTTACCCGGTATGGAAACCGCTTTCCGTAGCCGGCAGCGTGATGCTCCTTTTCGGCGAGAGCGGGCATGTCGCGATGCGCGCATCGAAAGCGTTTCACGTCGGCTTATCGAACCTTGCGGGGGACGAATCTCTGCCGGTTTACTTCGGGGCGAGTTCGGAAAGCGGCTTCGCCTTTATGGGTGCGGAAATTTCTTCGGCAGTAAACCCGTGGACGACAGGCTGGACGGTTTCTCCCGATGCTTACGGACTGCATTTTGTCTGGGACGGAACCACTTTGACAAAGTCCTATCCCGCGGAGGGGAGTGCGACCCTGCATATCGAAGTCGTGCAAAATACGACGGCGAATCCCCAGGTCATCTTGAAGGATACGACCGTATTCCTGACCCTGCCCGAAATGGAGATTTCCCTCCCGGAAATTCCCGAATTCTATATCGTGGAAAGCGCTTCCGATACGGCGACGTCCGACCTGGGCGAGAAGATGCTGTACACGCTCGGATCCTTGAACATTCCGTATGGGATTTTATACCGGGACGCCTGGGTGACGGCGGAGATTACGGATTCGAAGGGAAATTTGGTAAAGAGGCTGCTCGATTCCGTCTATACGCGTGCAAGTTCCAGTCGGACAGCCTACTCGGTCCTTTGGGATGCGACGGATTCCGCGGGAATCCCCGTGAAGCCGGGAACCTACCGGGCGGTCCTTTCGGCAAGCGAGGCGGGCGAAAAAGGGCGCAAAAAATCCAGGTCGGCAAGCTTTGACGTTTCCCTGCGGAAAATGCTCCGGGATTCGTCGAACGCGGTGAACTTGGTCGTCGCCGAAGCCTTTGACGATGAAGGCAAGCACCGCTACGTTCCTGTCCCCGACTATCTCGTCCGGGCAGACATCGCCGCGAAATATCTCCCGAGGGAAAAGCGGCAAGGCGTCTCGCTCGACATGGACGTTTCCGGGACGCAGAAAATCTACGGCTACGCACCCGAACGGTTTAGCCTCGCCATCAAGCGGCACCGGGAACGGCTGGATTTGGTTGTGCTGAGACGGCTGCACACGAATATCGAATATATTGATTGCGGCTCAATGTGGGGGATGTTTGGCTGTTCGGAAAAGGGGAACAGGTCTTTAGAAAAAATATACACGGACACGTTGACGTTCTTGTCCGGTGTTCGCTCTCGTACTTTGAATGTCCACAAGCTTGCAAACGAGGACGAT
>CAVKXR010000267.1:0-3007 GCA_963660275.1 Oscillospiraceae bacterium | reverse complement strand
AACTCGGAAAGGTCCCCCTACCTTGCCCCTCGCCGGGTAGGCCCTAGAGCGTCCCGTGTCTGTGTCCGCCGCGGCGGACAAGCCGGGGAATGACATGGGAACGACATTATAGCAAGCTGGAGAAAGACGGGGAAAAGGAAAGCTGAGGAATAGCATCGGAGCGTGTCCCTCATACCGCATCCCGAAAACTTAAACGTTCACGGAATCATTTCAAAAGAACCACCTTTCCGCCGACATTCAGAATCACAGGAAACATTGGCGCCTCGATAGCGGAACCCCTGTAAATTTCTCGCTTTAGCAATTTTCCGTTCAGGTCGAAAAGGCGATATTCCGCCCCATTTAAGACCCCATCGATATGAAACCGACCTTGGAAAATTTTGACAGCTTTGTAATTTCGGGAGGCATTCGACCGTGGAAAAATCGCAGACGGAGATTCCACCAGGGAACAGCAGCCAGGACCGATGCCGCCATAAGCCCAATCGATATCGTCAGGGCATTTAAGTTTCGAAGAAATCGCAGAAGCAATTGTTTTTTTCAATTCCGCATCCAAAAAAGAGCTGTCATTTTCAATAATACCGATTTCTCGCAACCGCATCATTTCAAAATACAGAACTTCGCTAAATTGGTGCGTTCCCGGTGTTCCATAAGTACTGTCATTGGGATACGTTTCGGAACAGCGCTGGCTGACACGTTCCAAATAAAAGGATATCTCCGTCTGGTATGAAAAATCAAAAGAAATCATAACGCTTGTATCAAGTAAAGATCTAAAGCTTATAGAAGATTTTCCTGACGAACAACTTTCCTCAAAAAAATTAGTCTGTGAAGAATCCACATAGAATCGAGAGTATATATCGCAAAAAACTTCAATATTCTTTTCATTTACAGTCAATCCTGATATTCCAAAATCAGAGGCCATAGGGAACTCCTGTCCAAGAGCGAGACTTAAAGGAGACAAGAGGAATAAGAATTTAACGAACAACCTAAAACGCATTATTTATCCCTCCTCACCAATTCAAGAGCATTTTCCGGTTCAAACTTTACGTGATGGACTGTCGCGTACTGATGAACGGTTATGTCTTTTCCTAAAAAACGGCCATAGAGTTTTTTATTGGACTGTCCTAAAACCAAATCGGCATTTGGCGCGAAAATAGTCCCCGCCCACATTCCCTCGACAGTCATCGCCTCGCTTCCATGCTGTATCAGCATGAATCCCTTCGCAGCATGCTCTAGATTTTCATTTGTATTTTGCGCACGCCATATGACAGAGCCATTTAAATGCAAAATTGTCTTTTGCCCCGGATTTACAAAATGCACCTTGCTACCAGATTCCAACTGGATGTTTTCCACAAACATTTCTCCCGGAGCAACAAACAACGTGCCTCCCGAATGGACTTTCAACGTTTTCAAGCGGTCTCCATTCTGGAGCATATAGCTTTCATGATAAGCTATTTCCTTGATCGAATCGCCAATTTCCGGCATTGCGTTTTGAGGATAATGTTTATCCAAAATGATGGGACATTCCTTACAGGAAAGGAAATATCGCAATTCAACATTTTGAAGCGTGTCCTTAGAATCGTTAAAAACTCGAACACGCAAAAGAGTCTGCGCAAAATTTGCAAACTGCTCATCGCGAGACTCGACTGAAATGCTCGCCTCTGCAAGGGAAAGCCCTAAAAAAAAGGAACCCAAAACAAAGCGCAAAATCATCATCCCCATTCTTAAAAGTTAAATCGCTCCCGGAGAAAGCATCCAATTTGCGCGATTTATGCGGAGAATTGTTTTCTCGCCGCTGCGGGAAACCGCATCCCGAACTTCGGATTCCGAAACCGGGAGAGTTCCCTGCCAAAGCAGCCGACCGTTCAGACCGTAAAGCCTTGCCGTTCCGCGAGAGGCGAGAATTGCCGTTTTCCAAGACGAAATCTTCTGTACAAAGCCCGGAGCGATCTTCGTCGTTCCACCGATATCGAGTACAATAATTCCGTCAGCAAATAGGCCGCCAGCGTCCGTTGCGCGGATCCGAATCAGATACAGGCCGGCAGCCAAATCCAGAGAATCGTTCGCAGGCGTAATCGTCAATAGCGAGCCTGAAATCTTCACAGCGAGCTTGGCATTCACGAAAAGCGGTTCATAGACAAGCATATCGCCATCCGGGTCGGTGAAAAGCGTATCCAGATTCACAAGGATTTCAAATCCGGAAGTTTTCAGTTCCACAATCGTATCCCTTCTCGCTACAGGCTTGTCATTCACCGGCGTGAGATAAACATGGATTTTGAAACTTGCCGAACCCGAAATGCTGTCCGTTGCGCTGACCGTCACAAAAGCGTCACCCGTCGAATCCTTGACCGACTTGATGAGCAAATCGCCCGATGTCGTCATGGCAGGATTCAGCTTTCCATCGTCACTTGCGGCGCTGAAATAAAGCTTGTCGTTATCGGGATCCGCAAACCAGGCTTTCACTTCCGAAGCCTTGAAACGAATTACCGTCGTAAAATCCTCGTTTCGGACAAGCGTATCAAAAGACGCGGTATCCGCCACGACAAACGGAGGATCGTTCATGTCCAGGACATCCAGTCCCACAGTCGCCACGTTTGATGTGTCGCCGATTTCATTTACAACAAAGTAAGTAAATGTATCCGCGCCAAAGAAATCCGCATCGGGCGAATAGGTAAACGAGCCGTCTTCTTCAAGAATAACCGTGCCATGCAGGGAGTTCGATTTAAGGACAGCACGGAGCGAAACCGTCGAATCGTCCGGGTTCACATCGTTCGCGAGAACGCCGTCTTTTGCAGCAACAACCAGGACGCTATCTTCGTAAGCCTCGTAAAAGTCATCCCTTGCCTTGGGCGCATCCTTCACCGGGGTAATCGTCACCGGGAATGTAAACTTCGCCGTATCCTGCCCATCCGTCGCAAAGAGCGTCACCTGCGCCGTGCCAAAGAAATCCTCCACGGAATGGAACGTGAGCAGATAACTGTCACCCAGCATATCCAGCGAAGCCTCGATATTT
>CAVKXR010000266.1:0-3064 GCA_963660275.1 Oscillospiraceae bacterium | reverse complement strand
GCTCGGCGCGCTCGAAAGGGCGATCCCGGAGACCGTCTATTCGGCAGACATCCCGATAGCCCTCGACCAGCTGATCGTCTATTGCGTATCTCCGGGAAAGGTGTCCTCGGGAATCCGGTTCTTCCACGTGGGGGTGAACATCGACGGCAAGCCCCGGCGGCAGGTGCTGTGGAAGTGAAGCCTGAACGCCAAAGTGCGCAAAATGTGCTTCGCCTTTGAACGAGCCTTAGAAATGATTGGGCTCTCGGAATTTTCCGAGAAATATGATTTCCGTTTCGAGCTTGGTCCCGCAGCTTTCGAAGACTTTTTGCTTGGCGATTTCCGATAGATCGTAAATTTGCTGGGCAGTCGCGTCTCCCGTGTTGACGATAAAGTTCGCATGCTTGGATGAAATTTGTGCCCCGCCGAGTTGGAAACCTTTTAACCCGACCTGCTCGATGAGCGATCCGGGAAACCCGCTTGCCGGACGCTTGAAAACGGAACCCGCGCTGGGCAATTCCAACGGCTGCTTCGCTTTGCGTTCGTCCATGATTTTTTTCTGCGCAGCGAGAAGCTCGGCGGAATTTTTCGGCGCCAGTTGAAAAAACGCTTCGAGAATTACTTTGTGTGTATTTTGAAAAACGGATTTTCGGTAACCGAACCTGCAATCCGCATTCGTGTAATCCTTGATAATCCCGTCTTCTTCGAGAACCTTTGCCGACAGAAGCGTCTGGGAAATTTCTTCGCCATAGGCTCCAGCGTTCATCGCGACCGCTCCACCGACGGTTCCCGGAATCCCCGCGAGCAGGTGCATTCCCGAAAGCCCGAGCGTGGCGCTCATCCTGGCTATCATCGAAAGAGGCGTTGCCGCCTTGACGGCGAGCTTGTCCTTGTCGAATTTAAAATGGGAAAATTCCTTGCCGAGCTTGATTACCAGCCCGTCGAATCCTGCGTCGGAAACCAGGACGTTGGAACCTAGCCCGATAAGAAAAAAAGGCACTTCCTTTTCGGCGGCAAATTTTCGCAGCTCCCGAATATCATCGACGGATTCCGCTTTCGCAAAGTAACGGGCACATCCGCCGGCGCGGAATGTCGTGTGCTGTTTCATATCGACGTTTTCAAGTATGTTCGGCATCTGGAATTTCCTTTTGCGGAGAGTATAGCTTTTTTGCGGGAATGCGCTTTCGAGTTTATGCCGCAGTCTAGCCAGTTTTCCGATTTTTTTGAAAACTTGGTTCAAAGGATTTAAACTTGACGATATGTTGAAGAGAATGTCCCCCTATTAAAACAAAGGTTCCAATGCAGAAATAGAATTAAACAGAAATTGACACTGTGTTTGGATAACCGATATTCAATCGTTTCAAGGCCCTGCAATTGCAGAACCTTTCTATCGCACTGCGATTAATTTGTATGTAAAATTCATTGAAAAGTGAACTTCCAGCGACTTCCCGGAAAAATTCGCTTTCAAAAATTCCTACTGCCGGATGTTCTCCGATTAAAGCGATAAAAAGAACTAGGACGAAAAGGGAATACGGAAACGAACGGGATTGCAATGAAAAAGCCTTTGCGGACAAGGGATTGTTCTTAATTGAAATTTTATTATTTTATGTGTAATGGCTGGCCGTATCGATATCGACGCCTTGAAAGCGTCCCTTTCCATCACCCAGGTCGCGGAACGCTTGGGGCATCGCGTGGTGCACGGAAAGTTTCGTTGCCCCTATGCGATGCGCCATGCCCACGGCGACAGGACGCCGAGCGTTTCGATTTCCGAATCGAAGGGGCTGTTCAATTGCTGGGTCTGCCCCGACGTTCGCGGCGACGCGATCAAGCTTGTCGAAATTTCCCGCAACCTGGATTTTCGTGGCGCGGTGGAATGGCTCCAAGGGGAATTTTTCCCGGAGACGCTTCCTGAACCGGGAACATCCCAAAATCGCGTTGTGCAAAGTTTTTCGTCGATTGCTTCGCCCATAAGGATTGTGCGGGAAGAGCCGAAGCCGGAAATGGACCCGCTTTTTCGCGCAAGGATAGTTCTCGCCTTTTTCGAAATGCTCGCTCCGGTTGAGGGAACGCAGGCCGCTGCGTGGCTCATCAAACGGCGAATCTTCAAGAAGACATGGGACGCCATGAGGCTTCGCACAATCGTCGATTACGATGCGGTGAACCGTGGACTTCTCGAAAAGTTCGGACTGGAAAATCTCCAGAAGGCGGGACTGTTCAACGAGAACGGCAATCTGCGCTATTACAGGCATCGCCTGCTCTTTCCCTATCTGGATGCAAAAATCGTTCCGCGGTATTTTCAGGCCCGCGCAATCGATCCCGAGACAAAGCCCAAGGAATTGAACCTGCGGGGCGTTGTGCCGTTCCCCTACAACGTTTCTCTTCTCGACGGCAAACCGGGCTGGATTTATCTTTGCGAAGGCGTTGTCGATACGCTGACGCTCATCGATAGGGGATTTCCCGCCGTGGGAATTCCGGGGGTCAAGTCCTTCAAGCCGGAATGGGTTTCGCTTTTTCGGGAGAAGCGCGTCATCGTCTGCCTGGATGAAGATGAAGCGGGGCGCGCCGGTGCGCAGGCGATTCTTAAAATTTTGAAAAACGCTGGAATTTCCGCTTCGACATTCGGGGAGGGAATCCATGTCGATGGCTTTCGGCTCTCGGAAGGCCAGGACATCAATTCCTGGTTCGGCGGAAAAAAGTAGCAGGATTTATCGCAGTGCGGTAAACAGTTTTTCTATTTGGGCGACAATGCGTTGTTGCTCCTGCAAAGGTGGAATAGGGAACAACGCATTGTTGCCACGCTTGCTGCTTAACCTTGGCATTTTGATTCCATAGGCATCACTTGTGGCATAATCAACAAAGAACGGACTCATCAAATAGGCTTGTGCATATTTATTATAAATTTGCCCAAAATCGAATACAAGTATTTCGGTTGTACAAGCTCCACATTCATCTGCAATTACGACTTTATTGAGATATGGTCTTAGTTTGCTATATAAAACGTTTCCCTTTGAAAACAGATGCTTGTCACTTTTAGAGAGAACTTCTTTCATTCGTTTTTTCTGCAATATTCTACCACTGTTTTTCT
>CAVKXR010000265.1:0-3086 GCA_963660275.1 Oscillospiraceae bacterium | reverse complement strand
GCGTTCTATTTTTCTTCATCTTGTGTCTGGCACAAGTGCTGGTGCTCAACAACAATACGGACGGTCTCGCTGACTACTATAAGGAAACTCTCCCGCAAATCACGAAGGTTGACGTGGAAGGCTGGAAGAAGGAACTCGCCGACGTGAAGGAAAATCACTATCCGAAGTTCGGCAAGCACCTCCCGAAGGAACTTTCCGAAATCATCGACATGATCCAGGATCGTCTGAACAAGGCTTAATTCCTTGTTGAAAGCGTAACCGTTTTTCGGTAAAAAAATTCCCCGCAGCGATGCGGGGAATTTTTACTTTCTGGCCTTTACCCGCCAAAGCGCGTGTCCGCTTTCCATGAATTTCTTTTCGAAGGCGGAAACCGGAATGTCGGGAAAAAGGCGTTCTTCGTCAATCCGGGAATAACGGCGCAGTTTTCCGTTGGCGATTTCTAGCGCAAGGCGGAATTCGTCGGCATAGATTTTCCAGTTCGTGCGCAGTTCGAGTTCCTTCGAAAGCCTTAGCAGGGTCGGAAAAATCGGGCTTGCGTGGAACCGGTAGCGAAGCTCGGACTGTTTTGGCCATGGATTCGGATAGAACAGGGCGTGAAAGCGAATGTCCCAGTTTTCCAGGAAGGCGAGCCTCCAGAAATCGAGAAGCTCCGCGCGTACAAAGCAAGCGTTTTCCGGAATTTCGGAATCGTTCTTGATGCGGGATTCGGCTTTTGCCAAGCGGATTTCGGACTTGTCGATTCCGATGACGGGACTTTCGGGAAAGCGCCTCGCGAGCGCTATCGTGGAAATTCCCGTTCCGCATCCCGAGTCGAGTACAATCGGCGAACGAAACCGGGAAGCGAATCGTTCCGCCTTTTCGAAGGCTAGCCTTGTATGGTCGGCGACAGGTCTCCTGTATTCCGAATCCAGATAGCGGAGGACCAGTTTTTCCAGATCCTTGTGGACGCCTTCCTGGTTGCTTTCGACTTCTTTGGAAATCCTGTTCATTGGAACCTTTTGGCGAATGTACACTTTTGACAGAACGGTTCGATTAGTTTGTGCGAAACAAATCCGCGCGCAATCTGCACCGCCTTGGGTCCGCGAAAGATGTCGTCAAAGGATTCTTCGGGAAATTTTCCGAGAGGAACGCTTCCCCTGTAGTCGAGGCAGCAAGGGACCACGGTTCCGTCAAGGAGAACGGCGCATTGGTCGAGAATTCCGTGGCAAGTTCCGGACGTCGAAATTTCACCTTCGCCGTCTGGCCAGGAAAACCGGGAATCGCGGTGCAGATAGATTCTTTGGAAGACGGGAACGCTCTTGTGCCGAACGGAAAATTCGGGCAGTTCTATTTCGGCGTGGAAAAAACGGGAAAGAGCCTGAACGACAGTTGCATTCCAGGAGTCGTCGGATTTGTCAGCTTCGATATTCCAGAGTCGAAAGTTGACATAGACTTCCGGGCGCAGGACGCTCAGTCTGTGAGCAAACAGGACGGTATCTTCGAGAACTTTCTCTGCGCGATCCTTGGGCAGGTAGGCGTAAGCGTGCGTCGAGAAGTTGATTTGGCGGATGGCATTTGACGAAAGAAGCTGTTCGGCATATTGGCTGACGAGCGTCCCGTTGGTAGTCAAGTTGACGCGGAAACCGTTTTTCTCGGCAAGGGCCAGAATCTCCGGAAAGCGGGGATGTAGAAGCGGTTCGCCCAGGACATGCGGAAAGATTTCCGAAACGTTTCCCCGCAAGCGGTACAAGATTTTTTCGAAAAGCTCTACAGGCATTTCGCCGCGTCGCTCGAGTGTCGGGCTCGGGCAAAAGGGACATGCCAGATTGCAGTTCTCGGTGATTTCGATATAGGCGTATTTCACGGTTCAGCGCATTTTTCGCAGTTCCAACCGAAGCAGGATGACGGAAAGGATGGCAGAAATCGTATCGGAAATGGGACCGGCTAAGAATACGCCGCGGAGACCTAGGAAAAGCGGGAGGATGAGAAGCACCGGGATGAGGACGATGAGCTGACGACACATATTGAGAAACATGGCGCGTCCGGGTTTCCCTGTTCCTTGGAAAAAGTTGCCGCAGACCATTCCGCAGGCGATCATCGGGAGTGCGAGAAGAAATGCCCTGATGGATTTTGCGGAAAGCTCGGCCAGCAGGGAATTGTCCGCTGCAAAAAATCCCACGAGCCATTCCGCCTTGAGCTGTACCAAAATCCATGCGCAGAGCATGAAGCCGACGGCGAAAGTCAAAAGAATCTTCAGTGTCGATTTGACTCTTGGATAAGCTTTCGCCCCGTAGTTGTAGCCGATAATCGGTTGGCCGCCTTGGATGAATCCCATCACGGGCATTACCATGAGCATCGCGATGCTATTGATTACCCCGAACGCGGAAACAGCCAGATCCCCTCCATAAGTCGAAGCGTTTCCGTAATGGACAAGGCTGCGGTTCAAGATGACATTCATCAGGCTGTTGCAGATTTGCATGACGCTAGGCGGAAGTCCCATGATATAGATGCGGCGGACATAGGGAAGTTTCAATTTCATCAGGTTCCAGGAAATCTTGATGGGGGTCGATTTCTTGAAGAAAAACTGCATGACGAAAATCGTGGTGATACATTGGGAAAGAACGGTCGCCCAGGCTGCGCCTTCGATTCCCCAGTGGAATTTCATGATGAAAAGCCAGTCGAAGAAAGTGTTGAGTCCGGCGCCGATCAGGTTTCGAAACATCGCCGTCTTGGGGTGTCCGAGCGAACGGATAAAATGGTTCATGCCCGGAGTGACGGTCTGGAAAACCGCCCCGAACAGGATGATTCGCATATAGGATGCGGCATAGGGAAGCGTCTCGTCGCTTGCTCCGAAAGAACGAAGCAAAGGCTCCATAAAAATTTCGCCGAAAACAAGCGAAACGATTGCCATGAGAATCAGGAGCGAAAAGGAATTGTTTAATATCAGGGCTGCCTGCCCATATTTTTTTTCGCCGAGACGGATTGCGAAAAGCGTGTTGCCGCCGATGCCCACGATCATCGAGAGCGCCATGATGAAAAGGCTGATGGGAAAGCATAGCGTGATTCCGGCGATTCCCAGGTAGCCGACACCGGCAGCGACAAAATAC
>CAVKXR010000264.1:0-3106 GCA_963660275.1 Oscillospiraceae bacterium | reverse complement strand
GAAACGTTCTTTAGTCCGGGGAAATAGAAAAAGGCGAAGCTGAGAACTATCGAAAGAATGACGGCGAAGAGCGTCGGACGGTGGGACTTCGCCTTGGGAACGACGATTGCGACGAACATCCCGTAGAGCGCGACTCCGAGAGCGTTGGTGAGAATATTCGGAAGCACTTCGCCCGCGATTGCCCCGGCGAGGGTTCCGAGCGTCCAGCCGATGTAGGGGAAAGTCGCAAGTCCTAGAAAGTAGAGCGGCGTTACGCGGTCCTTGGCACTCATCGCTAGCGCATAGATTTCATCGGTGATGCCGATGCTTAAGAAGAGGCGTTCGGGCGTTCGGAATTCGGGCGAAACTTTCTGGGAAAGGGAAATGGCCATCAGCGAATAGCGAAGATTGATGAAGAACGTGGCGAGCGCCATCTCCAAGAATGTCCCTGCGGCTTCCATGATTTTTAAACCGGCAAACTGTCCCGCCGAGGTGAGGTTCGTCATCGAGATGAGCGTGACGAGCGGCCAGGACAGAGCCTTGGAGCCTGCAATTCCGAACGAGAAGGAGACAGCCAGATAACCGATGCCGATGGGAAGCCCATCGATGAGACCTTTGGAAAATTTCACGGCGCGAAATTTACCCGCAGCTATACTTGCCGGCTTCCTTGCCGATGTACTCCGGGTATTCGCCGTCGAAACATGCTGCGCAGTATTCTTCTGGCGCTCCGGTGCATTCCTTCATGCCTTGGATGCTCAGGTAGCCGAGGCTTTCGACGCCGAGCATCTTGGCGATTTCTTCCGGGGACATGCTGCCCGCGGCGAGGTCGCCGGCGTTCGGGAAGTCCATCCCGAAGAAACAGGCGTGGGCGACGGGAGGCGATGCGATGCGGATGTGGACTTCGGTCGCGCCTGCATCGCGGAGCATCTTGGATAGAATCTTGAGGGTCGTGCCGCGGACGATGGAATCATCGACGACGCAGACTTTCCGGTTCTTGAGGACGCCTTCGATCGGGTTGAACTTGAGGCGTACTTTCTGGGCGCGGACATTCTGGGTCGGGTCGATGAACGTCCGTCCGACATAATGGTTGCGGAGAAGCCCGATTTCAAACTTGATGCCCGATGCGCGGGCGTATCCCAGTGCGGCGGTCGTCGAGGAATCGGGAACCGGGATGACGATGTCCGCTTCGACGGGGCATTCTCGGGCGAGCTGCTTTCCCATCTTGCGGCGAACCTTGTCGCAGCTCTGTTCGAAAATCTTCGAGTCGGGCCGCGCGAAATAGATGTATTCGAAAATGCAGTGGGCGCGGCGTCCCTTGGTGCAGAAGGTTTCGGAGTGGAGACCGTCCTTGTTAATCGTCAGGAGTTCGCCTGGCTGGATGTCCCGGACGTAATTCGCTCCGAGGAGATCGAACGCGCAGGTTTCGCTGGCGACGCACCAGCTGTTGCCAAGTCTGGCGAGCGACATCGGTCGGAAGGCGTAGCCGTCCCGGGCGATGAACATCGTATCTTTCGTGAGGATGATCATGCAGAAGCATCCCGTGAGCTTTGACACGGACTTCTTGATGGCTTCACGGAGGTTTGGGGCCTGCGTCCGCGCGATTTCGTGGAGCAGGATTTCCGAATCGGATGTCGTCTGGAAAATGTGTCCCGCCTCTTCCATTTCGGCGCGAAGTTCCGCGGCGTTCGTCAGGTTTCCGTTGTGGACGATGGCGAGCTGCCCCCATTTGCAGCTCACGAGAATCGGCTGGGCGTTTGCGAGCGTACTCGAACCGGTCGTGCTGTAGCGGACATGCCCGATTCCCGCAAAGCCCTGAAGCTCATCGACATTGTATTCGCGGAGAAGCGTCGATACCAGTCCCATCGATTTGCGGACCCGGACCTTTTCGCCGTTCGTGATGGCGAAACCCGCGCTTTCCTGCCCGCGGTGCTGCAGGGCGTAAAGTCCCATGGCGACATTGCGGGCGACATTTTCACCGTTGTAGATTCCGATGACACCGCATTCTTCGTGAAGTTCATCCAGCATGAAAGCCTCTTTGATGTGGACTTTAAATCTAGTAAAAAAGCGGGGACGGCACGGCTCGGTCAGAAGCTCGCCGCGATTAAAGCGGTTAGCCCGACTAGCATGGCGACCTTGGTAAACCGTTGGGCCTTTCGGAAATTCCCTAGGGCCGTTTCGCGAAAGATGCAAAGGCAGAGAGGAAAAAACGGAATGGCGAAGAGGAGAAAAGTCCCGGGAAGCCAGGACAGGAAAACGGGGAGGGGAAGGCAAAAAAAGGTGAGGAGGAGAAGCGACGAGGCGAGAATCTGGGCGGGAAACTTTCCGGCGAGAATCGGGAACGTGACGATATGCGCGTTTCTATCGCCATCCATGTCTTCGAGATCCTTGATGATTTCGCGAACGAGCGTGAGGAAAAAGGCAAAGCCGATGGCGACGAAAAGCGGGCGGCTGTTCGCTTCGGGATAAAAGGCGGCCCGGACGAGCGGCGTTGTGCAGAGGGCGGCGACGGTTATGTTTTTTAAGAGAGGAATTCTTTTGAGGAAGCGGTCGTAAAGAAAAAGGAGGGTGAAAAGCGAGGCGTAAAAAATAACGTGGAATGACGCGCAGACGCTTGGGAACGCTGCGGGGACCAAGGCGAAAACGAAGCTTGCGCAGCAGAAAGAAACCGCTGCGGAAACGGAAATTTTCCCGGAGGGCAGCGGACGCTCCGGATGGCTTATCCGGTCGATGGGAACATCGAAAACGTCGTTCAGGACATTGCCGAATGCGATGGCGAAAGCGAAGGCGAGCATATCCGCTACGAGAGTCGTGGAAGAAATGTTTCCTCCGGAAATTGCATAGCCGACAGCGAGCGTGAGAAGGGCGATGAAAATGTTTCCCGGACGCGACATTTTGATAATGGAATGCATAGGGCAAAGATAGGAATTAGGAACGGGCGGCGTCAGAGCTTAGTGGGTAGAACTTAGAGCTTAGAACAGGTAGGGATGAGGACTTAGGGAACAGGGATTAGTCAGCAGGCGTTTAAGTTTTTGGGACAAGTTAAGCGGGAAGCGGTACGAGGGAAACGGAAAACGGGAATTTGAAGCGAACAGATTTCTCTCAACTATTAGCTAAGTTCTAAAATCTC
>CAVKXR010000263.1:0-3123 GCA_963660275.1 Oscillospiraceae bacterium | reverse complement strand
CTTTGTAGACTCCCGACTGTAGCAGCGTAATCCTGTTGCAGATAAACTCATTATTCAGCAGGGATTCAATTTGCTTCTGGGCTTCGTCATAAGATAGTTCCGACAAGTCCCAGTCGCCGTACAGGAGCCTACCAACCATATCATCGGTAATCATGTTGTCGTAACCGCACTGCGTACTTTTTTCCAACATGTCGCTCAAAAAATCTGCCCGACCTTGGAAATCCAACGAATTCATCAGTGAATCAACATGTGCCGGGATTTCGTTACCCTTACCGATGCCAAACAACAGGAATAAGACCTTGATATCCTGACCGCCATACACATCAATAATCTTCTGACAGACTCCAATAAAATCAAAATCCGCCTTCTTCGGCTGCAAGGCAACGGGAATAAGTTCCCGCGAATTATCCGCATAAAGTTCCACGCTGTTAACCACATACAGGGTCTTCATATTTGCATAAGCTGTTGAGCCCAGCATTTTTTTTACAGCTGCATCAGGAACATTTATGATCAAGGCCTTACTAGAGGTATCATATTTGCATGAGAAATCATGCTCACCGCAGAAGATGACGATTCTGTTCCTTGCAGCGGTATTCTGCGAAAGATTGACTTCAGCAAGCCTTGTATTTATAATGGAAACGGGGACCGTAATTTCCTTGTCGAGAATCGCCTTGAAGTCTTTGAGCAGAACAACTTTTTCGTATTCCGAATCCACATCGCGAATGCGCAAGTTCCTGACGGCGTCTTCGTCAATTCCGGAATTTCCGCTCATTTGTGCTAGGTAGTCAACCACCTTGTCTGCCACAAGGGAATCCCTATTTTGATCTATCGTAATTTTCCCATCCCCCGTAATGTTGATTTCCCTAGGCTGAATCCTCCAGCCCAAGTTACTTTTTTCATCCGAAGAATTATCGCGGATGTCCTTTATTTCCGTATTTACGTTCTTCCAAGAGAAAAGAACTGTGTTTTTAGGGTCATCTAGGAACGACCTAATTTCGAGTTCGGGAATTTCGACATCATCTGGATCTACATCATCATCCAAAAGTGTGACATCGATAGCTCGAGACGCAAGGAACTTCAGCCCATAGGTCAATTCCTTGTTGTAGAGGTTATAAAAGAAATCTTCTTCATTTTTAACCTCCGACCCCGGGAGGAGTCCCCTCATCTGCATCTCGCGCCCATCTTCAGTTAGCCGAAGTTCCGACATGGGGACTTCGGCCAAGTCGGCCGTATCGTAAATATCATCGCTAGACTCAAGAGCGTCAATATCGACCAGATTCAAAATGCACGGGATTAAAAGTTTGTTGACATCGGAAGGGACATCCGAAATCTGCAATATGCTAGAAAAGAAACGTGCGATGGGAACTTTTTCGTATTTCGGCTTTTCTTCGATAAGTCGGGCAGACTCAAGAATGGCCCACTCTATGGCAGTGGAGTTTCGAGGCGTAAAATGACTTATAACTGCAGTAAATTTCTGTATGGGATAAGAAATGTTCAGTGTCGTAAGCTTCATTTCTACTACCTCGTCTTCTTATAATTGTTACGGAAAGGTCCACCTTTCTTTCCCCATTTTCCATCTAGGTCTTTGGTGCCGCACTTATCCTTATATTCCTGCACCGTTCTTTTCGCAAAATCATCATTGATAACACAACTCGCGTTAACAAGACATCCCTTGCGGTGAAGATCGGCCATAATGTTCTTATAGACCGGAGCCGTACGAGTTTCCGGGCTATCCATCTTGGGTAATTTGACATTCAGGCTATCAAAAGATTTTTTTGCTCCGACAATGAACAGCAGGTTCTGGGCTCTCGAGAAAGCGACGTTTATTCGTTCAAAGGCAAGGACGTGCTTGCTTAGGCGAACTTCTCCATTTTTATCGGGTTTCTTGCTGCGAACCAGACTTGTAATAATGACATTTCGTTCTTGTCCCTGAAATCGGTCTACGGTATTGGTTGAGACTTCGAGAGCGGTTAATTTCCCCTGACTGCGCAGCCGCTTGATTTTTCTTCGCATATTGTTTACTGCAGCCTGATAGAAGCTGATGACGCCGACCGTAATTTTTTTGTCTCGGCCGTACCCTTGCGCGACATACGCCTGATTCAACTTTTCCAAGAGGGCTACCACGATGTTTTCTTCCAGCACATTGAATGCGGACGATCCCATAATGCCTTCATAAATCTCAGAACCGTTGGGGAAATCCGACGAATCTATCCAGAAGGCGTGTTTTTGTGGTTCAACGAAAGGAAGACCTGCACAGTTCTTAATCATAAGCCCATGCGCCTTCGCCGTTTCCATACTTTCTTCGGGAATCCCGCACACAAGTTGGTTATCGTAGAACCTATTGATAACTGCCATAATATCCTTGTGCATTCGGTACTGCGTCAACAGGGATGCCTTAATCGCCCGTGGAGCACGTTCAAAGTACTCCTTAAACAGTGAAGAAGTCACCATCTGCTTGTAGCGCTTAAAATTATCCATGGACAGGGCTTTTTTTTCGTTCTCCAGGTAGTCATCGCTTTCCTGAATATCGCCAATCATCTCTTCGTACGATTTCTCGTTCGCCTTGAACATGGGCGGAAGCTGGCGATGGTCCCCAACCAACACAACCTTCTTCGCCTTCATTAAAGGCAGTAACAGTTCTGGAGGAGTTGCCTTACTCACTTCGTCAATGATGACGACGTCAAAGTCGTGGATATTCTTTTCTACCAATATTCGCGGATCGGCCGTGCAAGAGAAGCCGACCACATTACAGGAATTGATGTATATGGGCAGGTAATTGTCGTTATCGTTCTGGAGTTTTCGCCTATCTTTGATGCGCTCGTTCAGTTCACGATTAAAATCATTTAGTAAGTCGCCAAAATCCTCACGCATAACTTTGTCGTTCTGATAAGTCTTTTCCAGAGCGGCGGTCCTTTCCTTTATTGCGTTAATCAACGCATCAGTGCCATCTTGCAGGGAAGCGTTTTCGTATCGTTGCGCAATGGACTGCAGCTGTTTGCGTTCTTCGGCGATACTCCGGTCAATCGATTGTACTCGTTCATTGGCGGCATCAATTTTCCCTTCAATTGCGGCAATGTTATTGCGAACAGAACCAAGGTCAACCGCCTCCTTAGAATCCAGCTG
>CAVKXR010000262.1:0-3162 GCA_963660275.1 Oscillospiraceae bacterium | reverse complement strand
CCGCCGCAAATCTGCGAGGGCGTAGGCACTCGTCGCCGAATCCACATCGGGATTTTTTTGTCAGAAAGATAGCGAGCCATTTCCAAGATGTTCGCATTGTCCTGCCCCGTCAAAGCCTTGTGCCCCGCGGCATCGAACATTTTCAAGTCCAGAAGGACCAAATCCGTCACCGCCAGCAATTTGTCAAATCTTGCCAGATATTCCCCGGAATTTTCAAACGGGTTTCCGCTCGTGTCAAGCGTTGTATGCACCGAATGTTTTTTGCACAGGGAAAAAAATTCCGTGAGAAAATCCAGCTGCAGAAGCGGTTCCCCGCCGCTGGCCGTCACGCCTCCGTTATTTTTCCAGTAAGACTTGTAGCGATAAACTTTGGCAAAGAGAGACTCGGGCGAGAATCTTTCGCCGCCCGAAACTTTCCAAGTCTCCGGATTGTGGCAGTAGCGACAGCGCATCCGGCATCCCGACAAGAAGACGACACACCGAACGCCCGGTCCATCCACAAGACCGAAAGTCTCGATTTTGTGAACGAACCCTTCGGCCATTACATTCTATCGTGGCACGTCCGCGAGATGACATCCATCTGCTGCTCACGCGTGAGATCGATGAACTTCACCGCATAGCCGGATACCCGAATCGTAAAGTTCTGGTATTCTTCCTTTTCGGGATGTTCCATCGCATCGATGAGCTTTTCACGTCCGAAGACGTTCACGTTCAGATGATGCGCGCCCTGTTCAAAGTAGCCATCCATCACCTGGACCAGATTGTTCACCCGTTCCTCTTCGCTGTGGCCGAGAGCTTCGGGGTTGATCGTCTGCGTATTGCTGATGCCGTCGAGCGCCCAGTGGTACGGAATTTTCGAAACGGAATTGAGAGAGGCGAGAAGCCCGTTCCGTTCCGCACCGTAGCTCGGATTCGCTCCCGGAGAAAGCGGTTCTCCGGCCTTGCGTCCGTCGGGCATCGCACCGGTCGCCTTTCCATAGACGACATTCGATGTAATCGTCAAGATGGAAGTCGTCGCTTCGGAATTCCGATAGGTGTGATGCTTGCGAACCTTATCGACAAACGACTTCAAAAGCTGCACGCCGATTTCGTCGGCGCGGTCATCATCATTTCCATACTTCGGAAAATCGCCTTCGACGACATAATCGACAACGATACCCTTTTCATTCCGAACCGTCTTGACTTTCGCATACTTGATCGCCGAAAGAGAATCGATGACGTGCGAGAATCCCGCGATTCCCGTGGCAAATGTGCGACGGACATCGGTATCGATCAGCGCCATTTCTTCCGCTTCGTAGTAATACTTGTCATGCATATACTGAATCGCGTTCAGCGTATTCACGTAAAGACCGGCAAGCCATTCCATCATCGCATCGTACTTTTTCATCACCTCGTCAAAGTCCAGATATTCCGAGGTAATCGGCTGCATCGCCGGCCCGACCTGTTCAAGGCTTTTCTCGTCCACGCCACCGTTGATCGCATAGAGAAGGCACTTGGCGAGATTCGCACGCGCTCCGAAGAACTGCATTTCCTTGCCCGTCTGGGTTGCGGATACGCAGCAGCAAATCGAATAGTCATCGCCCCATTCCGGCTTCATGACATCATCGTTTTCATACTGGACGGAACTCGTCGTAATCGAAATTTTCGCCGCATACTTCTTGAAACTTTCCGGAAGGCGGTTCGTATAGAGCACGGTCAGGTTCGGCTCCGGGGAAGGTCCCATGTTTTCGAGCGTGTGCAAGAAGCGGAAATCGTTCTTCGTCACCATGGAGCGTCCATCCACGCCTGTACCGCCGACTTCAAGCGTCGCCCACACCGGGTCGCCGGAGAACAGCTGGTTGTAGGAAGGAATCCGTGCAAACTTCACCATGCGGAATTTCATCACCAGGTGGTCGATCAGTTCCTGCGCTTCCGATTCCGTGATAAGGCCTTTTTCCAGGTCGCGCGACAGGTAAATGTCCAGGAAAGTCGAGATTCGCCCGACGCTCATCGCAGCTCCGTTCTGCGTCTTGACCGCGCCGAGATAGCCGAAATAGAGCCACTGCACCGCTTCCTTCGCCGTTTTCGCCGGCAAGGAAATGTCGAATCCGTAAGAAGCGGCCATCGCTTTCAGTTCCTTGAGCGCCTTGACCTGCATCGAAATTTCTTCGCGCAAACGAATCACATCGTCCGTCATCGTTCCGTCGCCACAATTCGCCTTGTCTTCCAGCTTTTTGGCAATCAGAAAATCGATTCCGTAAAGCGCCACGCGACGGTAGTCGCCCACAATGCGTCCGCGACCGTAGGTATCGGGAAGTCCCGTGACGATGTGGCTGTGCCGTGCGAGCTTCATCTCGGGCGTATAGACATCGAAAACACCGTCGTTATGCGTCTTGTGATACTTCGTAAAAATTTCGTGAAGCTTCGGGGACGGCGTGTAACCGTAAGTCGAACAGGCTTCCTCGGCCATGCGGATTCCGCCGAACGGCATAAAGGCGCGCTTGAGAGGCTTGTCCGTCTGCAACCCGACGACACGCTCCAAATCCTTCATCGATTCGGAAATATATCCCGGACCGTGCGACGTGATGGACGAAACGATTTCCGTATCCATGTCGAGAACGCCGCCTTTCTTGCGTTCCTCTTTCTGAAGCTTTTGAAGTTCGCCCCAGAGCCTGTTTGTCGCATCGGTCGCACATGCTAAGAACGATTCGTCGCCGTCATAGGGTTTGTAATTCTTCTGGATGAAATCGCGGACGTTGATTTCTTCTTTCCAAATCCGGCCTTCAAAGCCATCCCAGCCTTCATACTGGATCATAAGGACTCCTTTTTATTTTTTACGTTCCAAATATAGGAAAGACACTGCGTCAAGAAAAGCGCCATACGATTTTACACGCTACATTTTTGCCGTGGCTAACATTTGTTTTCGACATCTTTGTTTGATTGGGGAACTATCGGTTAGAACGGGAAGCGGACGTCAGAGCTTAGAACTGAGAGCTTAGTGAATAGATAGTTATTAGTTGATAGAAATCAGTAAATAGGACTCAGGAATCAGTAGTGGGACATGGGACACGATAAGAGGGATGCGAGATGTTTGAACGAACAGAAAACAGCTCGCTAACCTGTCATTGTCGGGCTTAGCTCGACAAGCTCGCTAACCTGTCATTGCCGGGCATAGACCCGGCA
>CAVKXR010000261.1:0-3185 GCA_963660275.1 Oscillospiraceae bacterium | reverse complement strand
CTCCTGATGTTTACCGTTACCGTGTCGGAAAGCTTTCGAGTAAGTATCTGTTCTACCGAGTTGCCGCCAGAAGCGTTTCAGGAAATCTTTCCGTCTATTCGAACGAAGTGATGATTCAGGTTTCCGACGAGACCGTGGAAAGCAGTTCTAGCTCTGCCATTTCTCCGATCGCTTCTCCGACGGGACTCGCCGCAACGCAAATAGACGGCAACTGGATTCTCTCGTGGAATTATCAAGACGAAACGACGAATTCGGCTTTGAAATTTGTTGTTCAAATTCTCGACCTTGAAAATGCGTCGGATTGGGAAGATGTCGCAGAAGTTCCTTCGACTGTCCTGCTCTATCGGATAGGTACTCCGCGTTACGCCTATTTTTATTATCGGGTGGCTGCAGAAAATGCCGCCGGGGAACGTTCTGCCTATTCGGACAAGATTCTCGTGAATTTGACGCAGACAGCCGTTTCCGCTCCTGTTATCGAGGGGACGGAAGTTCTTTCGAAGAAAAAATCACGGCTTCTTTATTGGACTTTTGCCGCATCGTCGGTTTTTCCGGTGAAAGGCTTTGTTATTGAGCAGTTGGACTTGGCTACGAATTCTTGGAGCAATTTAGGGCAAGTCGATGCCGCTACGATGCGCTATGAGATAGGGCTTTCGACCGAAGACCGGTATTTCCGCATTCGCGCTTACAGTACAAACGAAGATACGCTCTCTTCTTCCGCCTATACGGTTTCTGCAGAAACGCTTTCTGCGCCATCGGGACTTTCTGCTTTTCGCATTGCTCCGAGTGTTTGGCAACTCGCCTGGAATTACTCGCAGAATGCTCTCCGCAAGGAATCGGGCTTCCTTGTGCAGACGTCGGCGGATGGACGGGCAAACTGGACTGTTGCCGATACGGTTTTTGCGGGGATTCTTTACTACTACGCAAACGGAAACGACAATCTCGAAAAGTATTTCCGCATTGCCGCTTACGATGCGGATGATACAACGGATTATACGTCTTCGTTGCAACTCGTTGCCAACACGGACGAAATCGCCTATCGCGATGATATGAAGCCGACGACTCCGACCGTGTCCGTCTCGGCAATCGTGCAGAAAGCTTCGGGATTTGTGAACGGCGATACAGTGGAAACGGAAATTGTCGATACGCTGGACTATGTACTTTCCATCGGATCGGGATTTACCAACAAGAACATCATCTCCTCGGAATATACCAAGAGCGTTCATTACGAAGTCCGCTGGTACACGGAATCCACAAATTCCTCCGTGACGGAAAAGATTGAAGTCGATAGGCTCGCCACGAAGTACTCGAATATTGGTGGTCACTTGGAAATTCCGACTTTGGAACGTGGAACGAAAGAGGCTCCCGGAAACGGCTACCAAAATTCGTGCAAAAGTTTCCAGAATCTCTACGGGCAGTTGCGGATTGTCTGGACGGACGTGAACGATGTCACGGATTACAGCGAATGGACGAATCCGCAAAAGGCTGGCCGCGTTTGCGGCGATTAGAATCGCGATCGACAGGACCGCTTTTAAAATCACCCCTGAAAGTTGTATCCGGCTTTCGGGGGTTCTTTGTTCGTCGAGAATTTTCCCTTCCCTTTCTATATTTCCCCACATGAACTATCTCGGCATCGATTACGGTGAACATCGGGTGGGAATCGCGTTTGCGGATTCCGAACTCAAGTGGGCTTTTGCCCGCGAAACGATTGACCAGAAAAAGACGGACCTGATGGCGCGTCTTGCGGAGTTAATCAAGGAAAACAAAATCGATGTCCTTGTCGTCGGGATGCCGTACAGGCCAGATGGCCGCATGGATGGCAAGAATCTCGTCGTCGAGGAATTTGTACGGAATTTGCGTACAAGTTTTCCCGGTATCCGCATCGAAACCGAGGACGAATCCTATACGTCCGTCACGGCCCTTTCGGAAACAAGCTACCTGAAGAAGAAAAAGAAGCAGGCGGACAAGGGGCTTGTCGATAGGCTTGCTGCGCAGCATATTTTGCAATCGTATCTCGACAACCATTAGCCGTTTTGATTTTCCCCGTAGTCTCTGGACAACCGATAATTCGGGGACATCTAGCGTTCGAAACATCTCGCGACTATTTTTGAATACCAAAAGGAAGAAATCCTTTTGAAAGGAGTCGTATGGGATTGTTGGGTAAGATATTTGCTGTCGGCGGCGTTCTCGCATTTGCGCCCTGGTCGTTTGCCACTTCGCCGACCGTCAAGGTGGATTTTGACCAGAGCGGTCGCAATTCGAGCGAAGTTTCGGAACCGAATTATGTTCCGTGGGTGGTGACGGGAGTGGCTTCGAAGGATACGACGCTTTCGGGCGTGAAGATTACGGTGGCGAAGGGGAGCGCGGGGAATGCCCTGAAGACAAACTGGTACAAGGCTTCGGTGCAGGCTCCGAATTACGCGCGTCTTGTGGGCGATGGCATTACGGTTGACGGAGGCAATGCCGGTGGCGAAATCAGCCTCTCTTTTTCGAATCTTGCCGCGGGAACGCATTCCCTTCTGCTTTACCTGAACAATGTCGATGCGCCTACGGCTTACACTTACAGTGATATCGATGTCTATGTCGGTTCGAAGAAGCAGCTTTCGGTTACGCCGTCGAACCGGGCCTTGGCGACTGCGGATGCGGCAATCGCTTACGTGACGTTTTCCGTGAGCGGCACGAATGCGACGACCACGGTGACGCTCAAACCGAGCACTTCGAGTGCCTCTTTCCGGAATGTCACCTTGAACGGTTTCGAACTGAACGTTCCCAATGCGGCAGCCCAGGCGAAGTCTCCTCTCCCAACCGACGGGAACCTGCATGCAGCGCACGAGAACGGGAATCTTTCGCTTTCGTGGACGGCAGCGAATGGCGCGAAGAAGCACCGCGTCTATTTTGGAGCGGATTCGCTCGCGGTTCTGGATGCCGATGAAAACAGCGCGGAGTATCGCGGCGAACAGGAAGCGACTACATATAAAGTATTCGGAACGACGCCTCTTGAATCCTACTACTGGCGAATCGATGAAGTGGATGCCGGTGGGATTGTCACCGTCGGAAATGTGTGGAAGTTCCAGCCGGGACGCTTGGCTTTTGACGGGGCGGAAGGCTACGGGCGCATGGCGGTGGGAGGTCGCGGCGGGAAGGTTGTTTATGTGACGAACCTGAACGATTCCGGGGAAGGTTCCCTG
>CAVKXR010000260.1:0-3188 GCA_963660275.1 Oscillospiraceae bacterium | reverse complement strand
ACCCTGGAGAAGGCCCAAGAGGATGGATTCGAACATGATTTTCAAAATTACAAAAATGGACAGGGATTGGCTTTGAATCTATATTTCTGTCCGAGTTGTTCCCTTGCAAGGAGTCGCTATGCCGCAGTATCATGATGTTCGTTCCCCGTTTGTCCGGATTCTCGACCGGTATCGCGAGGAGGCGCTTTCGGAACGCGACAAGGGAAATAGGTTTGAACTTCTGATGCTCCGCTATCTGAAGACCGACCCGGTCTATGCTTCGACGCTTGCAAACGTTTGGCTGTGGAACGACTTCTTCGCGAAGGATGAATTTGGCGGAAAGGACGTGGGGATAGACCTCGTCGCGGAAACTTTCGGGGGAAACTTCTGGGCTATCCAGTGCAAGTGCTACCGGGCGGACGCGAAAATCGACAAGCCCGCGGTCGATACTTTCCTTTCCACTTCGGGCAAGACGTTCCGGGACAGGGAAGGGAAAAAGGTTCGCTTTGCCTACCGCCTGTGGCTCGATACGACGGAGGGCGGCTTCAACCGCGAAGCGTTGCATTCTCTCGAAAACCAGGACCCGGAATTCCACCGCGTCGGGCTTCTGGAACTCGAAAGCGCGAGCGTCGATTGGGAAAAGCTCGACAAGGGTTCTAGCGGAGAAAACGCGCAGTCGAAAAAGAAGTCTCCGCGCGACCACCAGAAGGAAGCGATCGAAAAGGTCCACGCGTATTTTTCGGACGCCTCCCACAGCCGCGGCAAGCTGATTATGGCCTGCGGAACGGGCAAGACTTACACGTCGCTCTGCATTGCGGAAAACGAGACGAAAACCAAGGGAACGGTTCTCTTCCTTGTGCCGTCCATCGCGCTTTTGGGCCAGACGCTCCGGGAATGGACCGCGGATGCCTGTAAGCCGATAAGGCCCATCTGCATCTGTTCGGACTCCGGCGTTTCGAAGTCAGCCCGGAAGGGCGACGATGACGGCGACGGCTACAGCGTCACGGAACTTGCCCTGCCCGCTTCGACAGACGTTCAAACGGTCGTGAAGCAGCTCGAACTGGCGCGCTCCCGAAAGGACGAGGGGATGACGGTCGTCTTTTGCACGTACCAGTCCATCGACGTGGTTTCCCGGGCGCAGAAAAAGCTCGAAAATTTTGTCTTTGATTTGATCGTCTGCGACGAGGCGCACCGCACGACGGGCGCGACGCTTGCGGGAAAGGACGAATCGAATTTCGTGAAGGTTCACGACGACGGTTTTATCCGGGCGAAAAAGCGCCTCTACATGACAGCGACGCCGCGCCTTTACAGCGAAGCGAGCAAGAAGAAGGCGGAAGAGAACAGCGTCGAAATCTGCTCCATGGACGACGTTTCCAAATACGGCGAGGAAATGTACCGCATCGGTTTTGGCGAGGCGGTGGAGCGGCAGCTCCTCTCCGACTACAAGGTGCTCGTGCTCACGATCGATCCGATGGCGATGAACGAAAGCTTGCAGCGTTCCCTCGCGACGGATAGCGGCGAAATGCTCTCGGACGACGAAGCGAAACTCATCGGGTGCTTTAACGCGCTCTCGAAGATAACCCTTGTCGATGACCACCAGCTGAAGGAAACGGATCCAAACCCGATGAAGCGGGCCGTCGCCTTTTCGCAGAACATCAAGGTGTCGAAGGAAATCGTCGAACTTATCAACGAGCTGAAAACTTCGTATTACGATTCCTTAAAACCCGAAGTGCAAAAAGAATCCGTCCGGGTGTCCGCGATGCATATCGACGGAAGCATGGGAGCGTCCGAGCGTGACAGGCGGCTCGCTTGGCTGAAAGGCGAAATCGAGGACGGCGACTGCCGCATCGTGAGCAATGTCCGCTGCCTCTCCGAAGGCGTGGATGTTCCAAGCCTCGACGCGGTGCTGTTCCTTTCGGCGCGGGACTCCGAAGTCGATGTGGTGCAGAGCGTCGGACGCGTGATGCGCGCCTCTCCCGGCAAAAAATATGGCTACATCATCATCCCGGTGCTGGTCCCTTCGGGCGAAAAGGCGGAAGAGGCGCTCGACAATAACGAACGCTTCAAGGTCGTCTGGAAAATCCTGAACGCGCTCCGGGCGCACGACGACCGCTTCAACGCGATGGTGAACAAAATCCAGTTCGGGAAACTCGAACGCGGAAAAAGCCTGACCGGTGGACGCATCGGCGTTTCGAGCGGGCTTCCGGCTTTTGACGTCGAAACAGTCGATCCGGACGCAGGCGAAAAGTCCCGAAAGCTCGAGGAGCAGATGGAACTGAAATTCCAGGAACTCCAGGGAGCGATTTACGCCAAGATGGTGGAGAAGGTCGGGAGCCGCCGCTACTGGGAAGACTGGGCGAAAGATGTCGCCGACATTGCGCACCGCCACGAGGACCGCATCCGGGAACTGATAAGAACCGACGCCCGGTCGAGAAAGGAATTCGAGCGGTTCCTTTCGGCGCTCAAGAAGAATCTGAATCCGGGCGTAAACGAGGAATCCGCAATAGAGATGCTCTCGCAGCACCTGATCACGCGGCCCGTCTTCGAAGCCCTCTTCGACGGCTACGACTTTGCCGGGAAAAATCCCGTTTCGCGGGCGCTCCAGCGCATCATCGATGTCGTCGAGAACGTGACGGAGGATTGCGACAAGCGGAGCCTCGAAAAGTTCATGAACAGCGTGAAGCTCCGCGCGGAAGGCGTCGAAAGCGCCGAGGGCAAGCAGAAAATCATCATCGAGCTTTACGACAAGTTCTTTAAAAGCGCGCTCCCGAAAACGGTCGAAAAGCTGGGCATCGTCTATACGCCCGTGGAATGCGTCGATTTTATCATCCGAAGCGTAAACGACGTCTTGCGGAATGAATTCGGGAAGAGCCTTTCCGACGAGAACGTGAACATCATCGATCCTTTTACGGGGACGGGAACGTTCATCACGCGGCTTATCCAGAGCGGGCTGATCCAGAAGAAGGACCTTGAACGCAAATACAGAAAGGAACTCAAGGCGAACGAGATAGTGCTGCTCGCCTACTACATCGCGAGCGTGAACATCGAGAACGCCTACCACGACGCGTGCGGTTCTGCGGAATTTACGCCGTTCGAAGGCATTTGCCTCACGGACAGCTTCCAGCTTTCGGAGCGGGCGACCCAGGAGGATTTTGGCGAGGATGTTTTCCCGGTGAACGGCCCGCGCGCCCGCGAAGAGAAGCGCACGC
>CAVKXR010000259.1:0-3199 GCA_963660275.1 Oscillospiraceae bacterium | reverse complement strand
CGATTGTAGAAGGCGTGGGCGGACAAGAAGATAGCGGGAAGTGGTCCGTCGAAAACGGAACTTTGACGCTGCAGTTTGCTCATTTTGGCTCACTGCACATGGATACGACGATGCAGACAAACGCGACGATTGTAAATTTGGACAGCGCAGTTGCCTTAAATCTCGGCGGAAAAGTTCTCCATACGACGATTTCGGAAGCCGGAGCCGAAATCTTCACGGGCGTCGAAAAATAGCGAAAAAGAATTTCACAAATCCAAGGCTCCCTTTACCGGGGGCTTTTTCATTTTCTAGATTTGCGCATTATGGAAATGGAAACACGTTACAATTCGAAGGCCGTCGAAGCCCGCTGGCACGACGCATGGAACAAGAATAACGATTTTGCACCGAGCGGAAAGGGAGAACCGTTCTCCGTCGTCATTCCGCCGCCGAACGTCACGGGCGCACTGCACCTGGGACATGCGCTGAACGATACGCTACAGGATATTTTGGTCCGCTACCGCAGAAAGACCGGTCGCGACACGCTCTGGATTCCGGGAACGGACCATGCGGGAATCGCCACACAGGCTGTCGTGGAAAAGAGGCTTTTTCAGGACGAGCACAAGACGCGCCACGATATCGGACGCGAAGCCTTGGTCGAACGCATCTGGAAGTGGAAGGACGAATACGAAGCCCGGATTACGAAGCAGCTGAAAAGCCTCGGTGTGAGCTGCGACTGGAGCCGCCAGCGTTTTACCCTCGATCCGGTCTGCGCCAAGGCGGTTCGCCATGCGTTTTTCAACCTTTTCAAGAAAGGCCTCATCTACCGGGGAAAACGCCTCGTAAACTGGGATACGAAGCTCCAGACCGCAGTCGCCGATGACGAAATCTATTACGAAACGGTCAAAGGCCATTTCTGGACATTCAAGTATCCGCTAGCGGACGGTTCGGGCTACATCCCGGTCTCCACGACGCGTCCCGAAACGATCATGGGCGATACCGCTCTCGCGGTCCATCCGAATGACGAGCGCTACAAAAAATATATCGGCAAGATGCTGAAGGTTCCCTTTGTCGGACGAGAAATTCCGGTGATTGCGGATGCGCTTTTGGTCGATATGGATTTCGGAACCGGTTCCGTCAAGGTCACTCCGGCGCATGACCCGAACGATTACGCCACAGGACTTCGCCACAAGCTCCCGATGATAAACATTATGAACGACGACGGCAGCCTGAATGAAAATGCCGGCGAGTTCAAGGGCCTCAAGGGACAGGCGGCACGCGATGCGGTTGTCGCAGGTCTCGAAAAGCTCGGGCTTTTGCTCAAGGTCGAAGACCACGAAATGCAGGTGGGACATTCCGACCGTTCGAAGACCGTCATCGAACCGTATCTGAGCGACCAGTGGTTCGTCAAGATGGACACTCTCGCCGAGAACGCGATGAACGCAGTGAAATCCGGCGAAATCAAGATTCTTCCCGAACGCTATGCGAACAAGTATCTGGACTGGCTCGCGGAAAAACGCGACTGGTGCATCAGCCGCCAGCTGTGGTGGGGACACCGCATTCCGATCTGGCACACGGACGCATCGGAAGAAGAGCTGAAGAAAACGTTCGGTTCGCGGGAAGACATTTATTTCTATCCGGCACAAAACGGAGGCTTTCTCGTGTGCAGCCGCGAAGAAAACCTGAAGGAAGATCTGGTTCCGGGGCATAAGCTCGAACAGGAAGCGGATGTTCTCGACACGTGGTTTTCGAGCGGACTTTGGCCGCACAGCACGATGGGATGGCCGGACAAGACGGAGACGCTCAAACGCTACTACCCCACTTCCGTACTTGTCACAAGCCGGGACATCATCACGCTGTGGGTCGCCCGCATGGTTCTTTTCAGCCAGGAAAACATGGGCACGGTTCCGTTCCACACCGTTTACATCCATCCGAAGATTCTCGACGGTAACGGACAGACGATGAGCAAGTCCAAGGGCAACGGCGTCGATCCGATGGACATCGAGGAAAAATACGGCACGGACGCGCTCCGCTTCGTGATGGCGAGCCTCTGCACCGACAACCAGGATGTTCGTCTGCCGGTGAAAAAGGAAAAACAGCCGGACGGTCGCGAAATCAACACGTCGGAAAAGTTCGAAATCGGGCGCAACTTTTCGAACAAGCTGTGGAACGCCTGCCGCTTCCTCTACCCGCATCTCGAACAGGCCGGTGCGCTATCGAGAGAAATGCTCCCGATGGACGAGAAGCTTTTCAAGCTGGAAGATTTCTGGATTCTTTCGCGCCTGAATTCGACCATTGCGGATGCCACCCGGATGCTTGAACGGTTCCATTTTGCGGAACTCGCCGGATTCCTCTACCGCTTTGTCTGGGACGATGTGTGCTCCAGCTACCTCGAAATCAAGAAGTCAGTCATCAACCGGGAAACGCTCGATGCGGAAAAGAAGAATGCGATGGCGATTCTTTCGCATGTCCTGCGCGGCGTAATCGACCTTCTGCATCCGGTGATGCCGTTCATTACCGAGGAACTGAACGCAACGCTCTTCCCGGGTTCCGAGCGCGTCATCCACAGCCCATGGCCCAAGGCGAATGAAAGTCTCGTGAATCTCGAAATCGAAAAATCCTTTGACCGCGCCTTTGCGGTCGTCGAAGCGATTCGCGGAGTGAGAGGACGCTACAAAGTCAGCCCGGCGACAAAGCTCAAGGCTGTCCTTAGTGTCGATGATGCCGTTACGGAAAAGTCCATCAGGGAATGCGCTTTGATTATCACGGAACTCGGCGGTCTCGAATCGCTCTCTATCGCGGTAAAGGCTCCGAAGCCGAAATTCAGCGCAAGTGCGGTCGTCCCCGGCGGCGAACTCTACATTCCGCTGGAAGGGATTCTCGACCCGAAAGCGGAAGTAGCCCGTCTCGAAAAGGAAATCGAAAAGGCGAAATCCTTTGCCGCTTCCATCGAACGCAAGCTCTCGAACGAAAAGTTCGTGAACGGCGCACCCAAAGCGGTTGTCGATGCGGAAAGGACGAAGCTTGCGACACAGCAGGACATTATCGCGAAGAACGAAAAGGCGCTCGAAGAGCTGAAGTAATCCGGCTAAGTGTGAGAAACGCAAGCGCATTTGCGCATAAACCTCGGGTATTCCCCCGAGGTTTTAAATATCTATCTTTAAAGCGATGAAAACAGCACTGATCACCGGCATCACGGGCCAGGACGGCTCGTATCTCGCGG
>CAVKXR010000258.1:0-3214 GCA_963660275.1 Oscillospiraceae bacterium | reverse complement strand
CTTGATTCTGGCTGTCTATGCGGCAACTCTTTCCGGCTGCTTCCTTGCTCCGGGAATGACGCTTAACGAATCCGCCGACGAGGAAGGCGCAATCGATACCTTGGCGGATTTCCAGGGGGCGAAAGTCCATTTGCAGAGCATCAACGCGAGAACGCTCGCTTCGATGACCGGAACTTCCGGAACGTCTGCGGTGGCAACCCTCCCGGAAGAGCTTCTTTCCTACAAGCCCGAATCCTACCGGCTCGGACCTTTCGATATAGTCCAGGTTGTCATCTGGGAACATCCCGAACTGACAAGCCCGCTCGGCTCTTACCGGAGCGACAACGCGACGGGGCAGCTGGTGAGCGAATCCGGCGTCATGTTCTATCCTTATGTCGGGGAAATCAACGTGAACGGAAAGACGGTCGCCGAACTGCGTACGGAAATAGTCCAGAGCCTTTCGAAAGTCCTGAACAATCCGCAGATCGATGTCCGCTTGCTGCAGAGCCAGAGGCACAAGGTCTATGTCCAGGGATCCGTGTCGAAGCCGGGCGTGGTGACGCTGAACGATGTCCCGGTGACGCTTCTAGAAGCTATCAACCTGTGCGGCGGCGCAAACGCCCAGGCGAACCTTTCCCGCGTGGAACTTTCCCGCGACGGCAAGAACTACGAACTGAACCTGCTCGCTCCCTATGCGGCGGGGCTTGGTCCGGGCGATGTACTTCTGAAAGACGGCGATGCGATTCGCGTTCCGGCTGCTTCGGAATCCAAGGTCTATCTGATGGGCGAGGTTCGCAACCAGCAGGCTCTGGAATTCAAGGACGGGAAGCTTTCCCTTTCGGAAGCTCTTGCGACGGGCGGCGGGCTTCTTGCGGAATCGGCGAAGGCGGAAAACATCTACGTCATCCGGGCGGAGTCGGCGGACGCTATCGACATCTTCCACCTGAACGCGCGAAATCCGATGGCTCTTGTCTTCGGCGACAAGTTTGCGCTTCTCCCCGGCGATATCGTATATGTGGATGCGACTGGCCTTGCCCGCTGGAACCGCGTCGCGAAGATGCTCCTTCCGACGGCGCAGCTCATCTATTACGGAACGCAGGCGGTGCATACGACGCACACGGCGAAGGAAGACATTACAAATTGGTAGGCTAGCCGCTTTTTCCCGGCAAAAAAAATTTTATCGCTACTTGTTTTTTCCGACTTGATGTGTATATTTTCGCTATGAGTGCTGAAAACGCTAAACGTCCGGAACGTCCCTTCTGGAGTCGCAAGAACCAGAAGGCCTATCGGGTGAATCGGATTTTAATCTATGTGACGATGTTCCTTGCGCTTGCTGCTGCGGGAATCATCTGGTTCGGCGTGAACAGCGCTTTGGGTAAATAAAAGCGAGGTGTAAGATGAACGTGAAGAAGAATCTGGACATGGATGTTTCCGAAACGCTGTATTGCGGACGCCGTCCCAAGAGCGAAGGCATCGAACCGTCCGTTCCCCTGTCTAGCGAAGAGGAGGAGGAACAGGACGAAGAAGAGGATGACGAAAACTTGGACGACGAAGTAAATTTCGACAAGCCGACGTTTAATGGTCACCAGAACCAGATCTGGAACGACTACGCGGAAGACCTGGACTACGATTCGTGATCCATTCCCTGAAAAGGGGGATTCTGTTTTTGGCTGCAAGTGCAGCCACGTCTCTTTTAATCTCCTGTGCGGGAAATGTTCCCGTCTATACTCCGGAAGCGGAGGAATCCTTTGTTTCGCGGGCGATGAGCGATTGGGTCGCTCCCGATGCGGAAGAGCGGGAATCATGGCAGCAGTACCAGTTCGCCTTGCAGGCGATGGAGGACGAGGACTGGCTTGTCGCAAGGCATCACTTGGACCTCGCGCTAAAGAAGCTCGTCGAGGAAAATTACGATTCCCTCTATTCGCCGTTCGCTAGGCCGGAAGATTCCCTGTATCGGCGGGATATGCCGAAGAAAATCATCGCGGCGCTGGACGAAGTCTATCCGGGGATTCTCGGGATGGGGGAGGACGCTTCGACTTATGTACGCTACGAGTTCGAGGACGCCGGTCTTGACAATCTGGATGAACCGCCGCTCGACAGTGCGGAACGCGTGGAAATCGAAAGCTTTCTCGATACGCTCAACCGGGCTGAATTTTCGCTCCCCGTGGAGTTCAACGACCGAGTGATGCAGGAAATTCTGTATATGACGACCCGGGCGCATGATTTTACCGAGGCTTCGCTTTCCCGGAAAACCGCTTTCGAGGAAATGATCTATGCGAAAATCGATTCGATGGGGATGCCGCGCGACCTGATCTATCTCGCGCTGGTGGAATCGGGCTACAAGATCAAGGCTTACAGCCGGGCGAAGGCGGCGGGGCTTTGGCAGTTCATCCCGGCGACGGGAAAGCGTTACGGGCTTTACCAGGATTTCTGGATGGACATGCGGCGGAACCCGGAGCTTTCGACGACCGCGGCGCTCCGCTACCTGCAAAGGCTGAAGGATGAGTTTGGCGACTGGCTCATGGCGATGGCCGCTTACAACTGCGGGGAAGGCTGCGTGCGGCGGCGGATTCGGGACGTGAAGGCGGATACGCTCTGGGATTCCACCCGGACGGTTACCTACTGGGACTTGGAGCTTCCCAAGGAGACGATGCACTATGTGCCGCGGATTCTCGCTGCGATGACGATCGGGCATTACCCGGAGCATTATGGGATGACCGTGGAGAAGCGGGAGCGGATGCCGTTCGATACGGTGACGGTCGTGGAATTCATGCCGCTCGACCAGGTCGCGCAGGCGGCGGGCGTCGATACCAAGACGATTCAGGAGCTGAACCTCGAACTCAGCCGCTGGTGCACGCCGCCGAAGGAAAGCGGTTACGTGTTGCGCATTCCTGAAGGTTCTAGGGATTCTTTCCTTGTCGCCTACGAAAAGATGGACAAAAAGACGTTTTCGAGATGGCAGTATCACAAGGTGCGGACCGGGGAAAATCTGGGGAAGATTTCCCGGATGTACGGCGTTTCGGTAAAGGATATCCAGTCGGCGAACCATTTGAAGAACACCCGGATTCGGCAGGGACAGACGCTCCTTATTCCGCTGCCGTCAAGCGCCTATTCCTCCAAGGCGAAAAAAGCGGTTTCGGGCAAAGCTTCTCCGTCCGAAAAATCGGAGCGATCCGCGCGCAAGTACAAGGTTCGTTCCGGGGACAACTTGAGTTCTATCGGGCGCAAGTTCGGC
>CAVKXR010000257.1:0-3249 GCA_963660275.1 Oscillospiraceae bacterium | reverse complement strand
CTGCAGTACACAAATCGGAATAAGTTTCATCAAACCCAAAAGTCTGGTCAACAAAACGGGCCTTGTTGATGATCGATTGAATCGAAATAACCTCTTTTGCCGGAATAAAGACAGAGTTGATATCTCTAGGTGCGGGATTCGTCTGTCCATCAAGACGAAGTCCCTTCTCCGGTATCAATCGCATCTTTACCGTTTCATACAGCGTTTCCACCTCCAATTCCGCACAATTGCCTTTTCCTACCCGAATCAATTCCGCCAAGGAATCGACCTGAAACACCCACCGCAGTTTTTCCCCAAGCAAAACTTGATAGGATTTGTCGTCCTTTCCTCGTTTGAACATTTCCGCCGATTTTATCGTCGCATACAGAAGTCTCAACAACGTCGATTTTCCCGCAGAATTTGGACCAACCACAACATTCAGATTCGATAAGGAATCGACACAAATTTCTTGAATACAGCCAAAATCTTTTATTCTAAATGATTTTATCATAGCCATAATAATATAAAATTTTCACCTCAAACAAAAATCCCCATTCGACATTGCGAACGGGGACCTTCAAGAATCGGGCGTTATCCTCAGAACGGCTTCGTGTACATCCCGTTCAGGAGCTGGCTCATCATCACCTGGAGGATATCCGAGAAGTAGGAACCGGCGTTCGGCTGCATCGACTGCGCGTTGAAGAGGCCCGTGCAGGCGTCAAGCCACGCGTTTGCGCCGGCCATGCCCGTCAGGCACCACGCACCGCTCCACTGGACGGGGACCTTCGCGCCGGCAATATCCGGGCCCACGTCCAAGTTGTACGAATAGTTCACCGCAGGAATCTGGGACGGGTCGCCGCCGGACCTCGCCGAGATAAACGCATTCAGCGTGTTCAGCACGGTGGCCGCGCGGGCATCCTGGAACCAGTAATAGTCCCAGGCGATGCGCCACGGGATGCGGACGGATTCCTTGTTGAACGTCCAGTAGGTCTTGCCCGCCGAGTTATTGTTCGGATCCACAGCCTGCCCGGCACCGTTGCTCCAGTCAGGGAACACTCCCGTTCCCGACGCCTGCACCTGCTGCATGTAGGCGTATTCCGCGTCCAGGACGCCGGTCCAGTTGTGGTTCGGGTCCACCATCGCGAACAGGCGAAGCGCGACAGGAGAGAAGTAGCTCAGATTATAGGCCGGGTCCGACGTCTTCCACATCGGCGTGTCGCCCGAATAGATCAAGAGGTTCGAGGGGTTGATTTCGTTGTCCCAGATGGCGGCCATCAATTTCAGGGCGTCATCCAGGTAGGCGGAATTGCCCGTCTTGTAGTAAGCGATGACAAGCGCCGTCGCAATGTCGAGGTCCGCATCCGTCGCGCTAGCGGCATCGCCGATGTCCCAGCTGAAAGAGGCTGTGAGCCACGGCATTAAACCATTACCGCTCGCATAACCGGAATTCCGGTAGGCCATGCTATAGACCCAAAGGCGGTTGAACGCGTCCCAGTCCCCGGCAAACAAGGTGATCAGCATTCCGTAGCCGATGCCTTCCGAGACCGTGCAGCCCCGCTTGTACATGTTCGTTCCGTTCGCCTCGGCAATCGTGCAGCCAGCGTACGTGTAAGTGGACCAGATGACGCGCGCAGCGCTCAGCCCCTGCGCATTGTAGGAGCCGAAAATTTCCCCGAAGTCCGCGGCCAGCGCCGGGTACTTGGCGGATTCCTCTTCCTGCGTCGTGTAGTGGAATCCCTTCCAAATTCCATATAAGCCTGCCGTAACCGCGGAATTTGCCGTAGTGGGCAAATTTCCAACGGACGTAGAAGCCGAGGAAGAAGGATTCACCGGGTTTACCGAAGATCCCCCCGAGCTGGAAGCCGGAACCGGATCCGGAGAGGAAGACGAGCCACTACTACAGGCATTCAAGCCAAAAAGCGCACACAAGGCAACCGAGCCGACGGAAAGTTTCCAATTCATAAAAACTCCAAGAAAATGGCTGCCCTGCAACGGAAAGCCTCTCTAAATATATACAAGAAAAGTCTAAAAGCGCTCTTGCAAGCGAAATTTGAGCTTATACAAAAAAAAGAATGGAATCTGCATCACAGATTCCATTCCAAATTTCCAACTAAGAATCGTTTCGATTACTTGAGAACGATCTTCTGGTTGAAATTAGCCGCACCGGCGATGCGAACCATATAGACGCCCGCATCAAAGGAGGCGAGGTTCAGGGAAGCCGAAGAAGCGTTGAGAACACTCTTCAAGACAACCTGGCCCTGGAGATTGATAACTTCAACCGTTGCACCGGCCTTGATACCCGAAAGAGCGAGCGTCCGACCAGCAAGGGAAGCCTTCATCGAAGAGGCGACACCAGCATTCTTAATTGCGCCCGGAGTCACAGTACCGCACTTGCCCAGTTCACCGATTGTCGCAATGTTGAAGTTAGTGCTCTTGCCTGCACTTCCGGAAATTTTGAACTTGATAGCGGCTGCGCTAGCAAGTACAACAGACTGGTCAACCTTGGTTCCCCATCCACTCTCCTGCTTGAAAGAAGACCACGGCAAATCGACAACCGCTTCGCTCGCCTGGATTTTCAAGGAAGCTTTGTAGTTGTTATAACCAGTTACGTCACCTTCGCTCGCCGGAGCGATTTCAAGAGCCGGAGCGATACCATCGGACTTGTAGCCGATGCAGATACCACCCCAGCTAGAAATATCGTTACCAGCCTGCAGACCGCCACTCAAGTTAAATCCGACACCGACAAACGGATACTTGTACGGACCACCGAGCGTTGCCTTACCGCAAATACCGCCACACATATCAATAATCGGATCCATGGCATCATCGCTGTAACCATTTCCCTTCTCTGTCGGCCAGGTAATAGTCGAAGATCCCGGACCATCGTCTTGAGTTTCCTTGTTGTCGTTATAGTCATACCAATAACCATAGTTTCCATCATCGTTTTTATTCTCGGGGAAACCGGTCTCTACACGGTATTCGCTATTGGCACCGACCCAAGTATCCATGCCGAAAGACATACCGACAGCAGCGAGAACCGCCGAAGCCATTAAGATTTTCTTGTTCATATTCTTCTCTCTCTTGTTAATGTGACAACCCTGGAAAGGGTCTTTTGCGAACTAATATATCTTTTTTTCCAGAAAAAAGGGATTTTTTTTTTCGAACACAATGTTTTTTTACAAAAGTGCCTTTTTTTATAAGAATCCGCCATATCGTTTCCATTTTTTTACAAGCGTTTTTCAGGCCACACGATTCTTGGCAAAAACTCGC
>CAVKXR010000256.1:0-3280 GCA_963660275.1 Oscillospiraceae bacterium | reverse complement strand
CAGATGATGCTTCCCGGCTCTTCGATTCTTTTCGAACCGATTCTGCAAGGTGCCGCGGCGGGGCTTGAAACGATTTTTGCGGAGCACTCCGAACTCACCGACGAGGAAAAAACGGCAATCGCGACGCACAAGTCGCTGTTCTTTTTGCAGTTCTTCATCAAGACAGATGCGGAATTTGAATCGTTCCTGAACATAGCGAAAAAAATTTTGGAAGCGGGAGCCTTGGGCGTCTATGTCGAAAATTCGGGATGCGCCTGGAGCGGAAAGGTTTTTGAAAACCTGATCTCCGGGGACGTCCCGCTCGAAGTGTTCATCAACTTTGTGGAAACTTCCGATTCGATGTTCACCTTGGGAATGGAACCTTTTGGCGCCCCGGACATTTGCATTGCGACAAAAAATGACAAGTTCGATCTGCGGGCGGTCCTGATTTCCGCTGCGGATTCCATCGTCTCGGACGGTGCGGATTTTTCCTCGGGCGCAAAGTGGAAGGACGACGCAGGCAACGAATTCGAATTCAGGAATGAATCCAAACCGCCGTTCGCCAAGAACGCTCCCGAATGGAACGCCCAAGGCTATGCAAGGCTCGTGGCGAAAAAGTAAAACGAAAATTTTCAAGATGAAACGAAAAGAGACGCTTGCGGGCGCCTTTTTTTGAAGAATATCGATAACGATATTGGTGTCTAGGAGAATCTTCACGGCTTCCCCTCGAAATATTCCTGCTTGGCTTCTTCCAGGGAAAGATTGCCAGGAACAGAACCTACAATAGAGTCAAGCAGTTCGAGACCTTTTTTTTGCTTTTCCTTGATCTTTTTGTCTTTTAAAATTTTTCCGAATGTTTTTTGAAGTTTCAGCAACTCTCCCAGCGACAAAGCTTTAACTTGCGATTCCAGTTCTCTGAAAGCGGTTTCCGACATAAACACCTCTCTTCAAAATTAATATACATTTTCAGAGCCAAAAACGATTGCGCTGTTATTGATACATTCTGAACAAAATGTCTAACGGCCAGAAGGAACCCTCGTGAGCCTTTTCGAAAAACTGCAAAAAGCTTCGTCCGAAGAAGATGTAAAAGCGGAATACATCAAAGCGTTGCATTTGAAGGAAGTGCAGCGAAACCTGGTCGATATCCAGACGCGCGAAGTCTGGTTCGAAGCGAAGTTCGGTTCCAAGAAATCCCTCTACGAAATGTTCACGCAGCTCCTCTTCTACATCCACCGCGCCCTCAAAGACGGCGAACATATCCCGCCTTTCCTCTGCGTCGTCGATAGCGTCAAGGCTGCCATCATGAAGACCGACACAGCGCTTCCCCTCTTGCAGGACAAAAACATCCACATCCGATGGGGAAAATCCGCAAGCGACGTCACCCAAGACGCGCTAGACACGGTGTCGCAGTATATCGGCACCCACTTCGTGAGCTTTAACATCGAAACCCACGAGCGGGAATTCATCGACACGCTAAAAAACGCCATCGAAAAAGGCGAAATCATCCGCACACAGATAACGCCCGACAACCTGAAACAGGTGTTCGACAAATGGATAGAAATGGTCGGGAAAGAAATCGTGGAAGCCTCTCCCGAAAATTACGCCGAACTTTTTTACGCCGACGTAATGAGCGATGGCAAGGAACCGGTTCACGACAAACTATCCGCGGAACTTTTGCACCGCGGTGACAAGCCCGTCTTTCTCCTGAACGGAAAGACTTACGAAATCGCGAGCGTCGAAGGCTACAACCATTTCTGGCAGATTTACGACAGGCCACCCAAAGAAAACTACCGCAGCTACCTGCTCGAACGGCGCGACAGCCTGATCCCGGTCGATGAGCGGACTTTCAAAGGCGCCTACTACACGCCACTTCCCGTGGTCGATAAGGCTTACGATTTGCTGGAGCGTTATCTCGGAGCCGACTGGCAAAAGGATTATTACGTGTGGGACATGTGCTGCGGCGTCGGGAACCTGGAAGCCAAGCATTCCAATCACCGCCACCTGTTCATGAGCACGCTCGACGAAGAGGACGTAAACATCATGAAGGCCGCGAGGATTTGCGTCTCCGCCGAACGCTTCCAGTACGATTACCTGAACGACGACATCACGGACGAAGGAAAAATCGACTACGGGCTGACCGGCAAGGTTCCCCAGACTTTGCAGAGGATAATCGAAGAAGCGAACGCGGGCAAGAAAAAGCTTTTGGTGCTCATCAACCCGCCATATGCGGAAGCGACCAACGCAGGCAACACGGCAAAAGGCTCCGAAAGGAAAAACAAGGAAGGCGTCGCCAAAACGCGCTGGGCGCGGACCGGCATGGAAGAATACGGCAAGGCAAGCAACGAACTCTTTTTGCAGTTCGTGACGCGGATTGCGAAGGAAATTCCCGGGGCGACGCTCGGAATGTTCAGCACCTTGAAGTACGTCAATGCGCAGACCTGCGAAAAGTTCCACTTGGCATGGAAAGCGAAATACCTGGGCGGATTCGTGGTCCATTCCAAAGCTTTCGACGGGCTGAAAGGCGACTTCCCGATAGGCTTCCTCGTCTGGAAAACCGCACCGTGCGGAAAGCAGCCCCGCTACGCGTTCCCCGAAGAAATCCGCTGCGACGTCCTCGACAAAAACGCGAACCCCGTCGGGGAAAAAACTTTTTACAACACCCGGGCAAAGGACTGCCTTTCGAACTGGATTGTCCGCCCGAAACCGAACGGCGAAAAATGCGTCCCGCTGACCAACGCGTTTACGCCGCCGACGGGAGAACGCCGGGACCAGCGCGGCACCCGGTGGAGCGACGGTGCCGTCGGCTATATGAGCACCGGGGGAAACGATTTCCAGAATTCCAAATACGTTTACCTGTTGTCTTCGGGAGCTTCGCGAGGCCACGGAGTCTATGCGAACCGGGAAAACCTCTGGCAGTGCGCCGTTCTCTTCGCCATGGAAAAGGTTCTCGCGCCGACATGGCTTAACGACCGCGACCAGTTCCTTGCGCCGAAGTGCGAACTTTCCGAAGAGTTCAAAAACGATTGTCTGGTCTATATGCTCTTCAACGGTTCCAACCACTCCGCCAGCGCAAGCGACCTGGAATGGAACGGCAAAAAGTGGCACATCGAAAACCACTTCATTCCCTTTACCGAAGAACAGGTGGGAGCCGACGAGCGCTTCGAAAGCGATTTCATGGTGCGGTATCTGGAAGGCAAAGTTTTCAGCAAAGAGGCCCGGGCCGTTTTGGAAGAAGGCAGAAAAATCTGGTGCGAATACTTCCGGCAAACCTTCAACCACAAGATCCGCGAGGCGTTCAAAC
>CAVKXR010000255.1:0-3327 GCA_963660275.1 Oscillospiraceae bacterium | reverse complement strand
GAATTAAAATTTTGCGCCCAGCAAAAACTACTTGAGAACGATTCGCCGGGTGATGCTTCTAGAATCCGCACGAACGCGCGCCACATAAAGCCCGCTCGGCAAGTTCTTCAGCGAAAGGACGCCGTTTGCATTCTTCGCAAAGAACACCGGACGACCTTCCATGTCAAACAGTTCAACCGTTGCGCTCTTCGCACCGTTGATGCTCAACGCCTTTCCCGTCACCTGCAATCCCAAGTTTCCGCGGAAAGCCTTTTGAGAAATCGCTGCCAAATCGTCCGGGCATCCGACAGCTTCGATCTTCGAAAGATAAATTCCTTCCCCATCGCTGTTGAGCGTAATCTGGGTCGGAGACGCCGACGAATCGCGCACATGCTGCAAATCTACCGTCGAAAGGCCAAAGTCCGTTCCTGCGGACACGCCATACTGCAAGCTGAACCACGGAGCGTTTACGCCGACATTTACATAGTTCACGCCGTCGATTCCGCGCATCGTCAGAACCAGATTTTCGCACTTGGAAAGGATGCCTTTTGCGACAGCCTCTTCGGGGAGCGTGTAAATCGCATGCTGGTAACCGCAAGAAGATTCGCTCTGCTTGCACCCGGCGAGAGGAATTTTCATGAAGCCCGATCCGCTCACAAAAGAAGGTTCTCCGTTTGCCACGTCGCTCTCCCAGCTGCCGATTTTATCCGCCCCGGCAACGGAATAATCCACGATGACGTATGTCGCCTTGCCAAATGTCGTCGAACCGTTTTCCCATTCGACCGGATTGACGCTACCGGCAGCGACAACGCTCGACGCATCATGCGCTTTTAACGAAACGACGAGGCTATCGTAAGCGGGCTTCTTCGCAAAGCTCGAATCGAAGATAAGACCGTTGAATTTTCCCTGGTCCTTGAGCCAGCTGTACTTGTCGCTGAACCCCCAAATCACAAAGGCTTCCATGTTGTCGGATTCGAGGAAGACATCCATAAACTGCCGGTAGAGATGCCCCTGCGCCGCATAGTCCGCCGCGGTAATTTGCGTTCCCGATTTAAACCCGATATCGAGTTCCGTAATCTGCAAAGTCATCCCAATGCTTTTGAGCTTGGACGCAAACGCGCGAATGTTCGACGGAGTGCCGGTATGCGTATTTTCGATATGCGTCTGCGTACCGATTCCCGTGATGTAGATATTTGCTTTTTTCAGCCGTTCCGCGATGGAATCGTAAGCGAACTTCGCCTTGCTGCCGGAACCCATTCCCCATTCGAGCGAATAGTCGTTATAATAGAGCTTCGCATCCGGATCCGCCTTGTGCGCCCAGACAAATGCCGAATCGATAAAGTCACGACCGATATACTGGTACCAGACAGAACCCGTCGAACGCCAACCGTGCTGACTGTTGTCGTCATCGATTGCCTCGTTTACCACGTCCCACTCGCGGATCTGCCCCTTGAAATGCCCGACTACGCTGTCGATATGCGTTTTCAAAACCGAGAGGAGCGTATCCCTTGCGCTGCCTCCTGAACTTTCTACGCTTTGGGCAAGAGATGCTACCCAAGAGGGAACCTGGCTGTGCCAAGCGAGAGCGTGACCGCGAACCTGCATCCCGTTTTGCGCCGCATATTGCATCAGCTTGTCCGCTTTCGAAAAGTTGAAATTTCCGCGAGAAGGCTCCGTCGCATCGAACTTCATCTCGTTTTCCGCAACGACCATGTTAAAATTTCCCTTGTGGATTTCCTCATAAATCGAAGCATCGTTTCCGAGACCGTTATTGAACCATTCCGAATTCAGAATCGCTCCGACAAAACGCCCGCGAGCGGTCGCCAGTTCGCTGAGCGTGCTGTCTGCCGCAAACAGGTTTGCCGTTCCGCAAAGCGCCACTCCAAGAACCGTGGCCTTGACAAAATTTTTCATCTTCGTTTCCTCAAGGATAAAATTTCCTATTTCTCTAAATTTATTCTAATCAAAGATATTCCGCAAACAAAAACCGAAATTTCTGTTGTAAAAAAGACAACGGTTTTAGGGATTAGGGAATAGTCCGCAGACGTCTAAGTTTTCGGGAAGCGGTAAGAGGAACACGGGACGCGGGGACGGAGCATTCCTCGACGCACTACAATGTCATTCCCGTGCTTATCCGCCGCGGCGGACGCAGACACGGGAATCTCTTGTATGGGATGGGGATTATCGGATCAAGTCCGATAATGACAGGTTAGCGAGCTTGCCGAGCTAAGCCCGACAAAGACATTTAAGCGACTTATTTATAGCGCTCCCTCCAAGATGACCGCTTGGAAGAAACGTCCGCTCCAACGCCTCTCGTCCCTCTTACCATGTCCCTTGTCCCTCTCCCCTTCAAACAACTGAATCCTGATTTCTATTAACTCTCCACTGATTCCTGATTCCTTTTAACTATCCACTCACAACTATCAACGAATAACTCAAATTTAATCTCCCAGCCCTAAGTTCTGTCAATGAATTCCAACCAATCCGTTTGAAAAATTCGTGGAGAAAAAACTATTTTTGAAATATCGCAAACAAAGGTCATATGTCGGAAATCATCCAGAAAATTCGAAAGTTCCTGCCCGCGGCTTCCTTTTTCGGAGGCTTTACGTGGGATTCCATCACGCTTGGAAAACTGGTGCAGACCTCGGATTTGGCGATTCTTCTTTTGTATTACATCGCTTCGCTAGCCGCGTTGATTTTGCTCTCGGCGGCTCCCGGGAAATTTTTGAACAGGTCTTGGTCGGAAAAATGGCAGGGGCGTTTTACGTATGCCGTCCAGTTCTGCTTTGGTAGCCTTTTCAGTGCGCTGGTGGTTTGCTATTTCAAGAGCAGCGGTTCTGTCGGTGCGTTTTTTCTTGTCTTAATCCTCGCCGGTTTTTTGGTGGCGAATGAATTTTTGCAGAAGAAATATGCGATGTTCGGATTTTCCCTTGCGCTGTTTAATTTGTTGGGAACGATGTATCTGAATTTTTTGATTCCGCATCTGGTCGATGGAATCGGGTTTGGCTGGTTTTTCGTTTCTGTCCTGGTTTCCTTCGGCGTCTGTTTTGCCGCATTCAAGATTTCCGGACGTCCCTTGAAAAATTTATTTGCGCCAATCGGGATTTCTGTCGCTCTGCTCTTGGCGTATCTCTTGAACTGGATCCCTCCGGTGCCGCTCGTTCTCAAGGACCAGAATGCCTGTGTCGAGTTTTCGAAGGATTATTCCTGTCTGGTCGATGAACCGGGATTTTTGGAAAAAGCGGGAATTCGTTCGCCGACCGTGACGGTTTTTAATGGGAATGGCGTGACATTCGTGAGTTCCGTTTTTGCTCCGGCGCATATCGAAGCCCAGTTGGAACATCGCTG
>CAVKXR010000254.1:0-3338 GCA_963660275.1 Oscillospiraceae bacterium | reverse complement strand
TAGGCGGAGACGCCGCTACCCGCGAGGGCGCGGTGGACATCCTGACCCCGCAAGGGGGTAGTTCGGAATCTGGCAACGTCTCCGCCGACATTCAAAAACGCCCCGGTAAATCCGCCACACCCTCTGTTGAAAGATCCATTCATCAAGGCGGTTCGGAGCGGGGGGACGGCGGTTTACCTATTCCCGCCAGCCAGAAGGGAGAGGGCGGGCCGCTAACCGCCCCCTCCCCGACACCCCCACTGGGCATCATGAAGAACGTGAGGATTTCGCCGGAACAGCTCGGACGCTACCGGGCGGAATACGGCGACCCCTCGCGCCTGATCGACGCCCTTTCCACCTACATCGCAAAGTCGGGCAAGCGTTACAAGAGCCATTTCGCTGCGCTCGTATCCTGGGCAAAGCGGGAAATCGAACGTGGAATCGACCCGGAAACCGGGACAAAGGCGGACCAGCTTTCGCGAATCCGCTTCGCCGCCCGGGCCGCGGGAATCGACGCCTTTTCCGGAAAGCGGATAGACTTCGCCACCGGCGAGGTTATCGAACCCGGAACGGAAAGCGCGCCCGAAATTCCATACAACCCACTCGAACTCGGAGAAGCGGAATGACAATCAAGGAAAAACTCAGGCAAGCGAAGTTCATGATCCTCAAAGGCCTCGGATCCCGGCTTATCGCGATGTCCGTAAAGCCCATCATGAAAGAAAGAGGATTCGACACCGTCAGCACCTACGACCGCTTCGGCGGGCTGCACGTGGATGCCGTCATATCGACCAAAGACCCGTTTATCAGCGGAGTAGCCATGAGACAGCGAGCTTGCGTCATTCCCGGAAAAATCATCAAGCCTTAGGGAGAATGTATGATACAGAAACTTACGAAACTCGCCGGGAAAATCTCCTGGAAACTGAAATGCCGGAAATACAGGGCTTTCTGCCGACTGTTCGCAAGATTCCTCGCCAAGGAGAACAAGCCCGGAATGGAAAGGTTCGGCTGGAAAACGATGCGCTGCAACCTCGGCAAGTCAAGCGATCTCTGGGTTGTCGCCTATCTCTGCTCGGGCAATCCGTTCAGCAGCGAAATTTCCCTGCCACTCGGAGACAACTGCACAAAAATCAAAAGACATCGCTTTTCAGGAGAACGATAGAAATGGTACAGCAGTCAAACGGTCGCGCGTTCGTGTTCCTCACGGAACTGAAGCTCGCCTATTCCGCGGCGGGAAAGCCCCTTTCCGACCAGACGCTCTGCGAAGTCGCCCGGAGACTTTCCGAAAGCGTCCCCTGCGAGGATTCGGAAATCGTCCCCATGTTTTCCCGGGCAAAGGACATGGCGGACGTTCCCACCCAGCGAACGCTTGTCCGCGCACTCGAACAAATCCGCGACGACATCCCGCAGGTCCAGCCGCAGACCCAAGGCGAATCGGAACTTGCGAAACTCTGGGAACGCTGCAAGGCTTTCGAGCAGCTGCAGAACTTCTGCTACAAGAACGGGATGACGGAACAGTTCTTCTACGCGACCGAAAAGTACGACGGCAAGTGGGCGCACCCCTACCAGCTCGAAAAGCTCAAGAGCTACGCGCGGAACATGGGATTCCGCTACGTACCCGACAGGCTTCCCCAAAAAGCCCCGCCGATGCAGGCGGAGGAACGCAGCGCGGCATTCGCCGCCTTGCGCAGGACAATTTCAGAAATCAACGAAAACCAAACGACGGCAGCCTAGCCGGAGGAAAAAACATGACAGAAATCGAAAAGGCAAGACAGGAAATGCGCAAGAGGCACGCAAGCCGCACAGGCCTCATCTCGCTCAAGACGGAAAACGGCTGGGAACCCTGGGGAATCGGCACGTTCGCCGACGCCCTCGACCTCGTGGAAGAATCGGGAAACGGCTTCATGTCGTTCCAGTCGCTCGGGAGGTCCTAATGACGGACGCGCAAGTAGCGACAATCTTCATCCTCACGGGACTTTTCGCACTGGGCGGCATCGCCGCATACGCCGGGGCGAAAATCGCCTCAAAGCGCGACGAACGGAGGCTTTCCAAGGAATGCATTTACCGCGAATGGGAAAAGAAACGGAAACTCATGGAACAGACCAAGGAGAAAAAATGAAAAGAACCGAAGAACAGGCGAAGAAAGCTTCGCAAATCGCCGTCTCGCAGGAATCATTCGAAGCGGGAATGGACTGGAACTCCTGCGCCATCAAGCATTCGGCAGACGCCATCCGCGGACTTGTCCGGGCAGCAAGGGAAATCGACCCGGCAGAGGCGAGCGACACGCTCATCCAGGCGATGGACGACGTTCTGGAAAGCGCACTGGGAACGCTCGGATCCGCTTCGAGAACCCACGCGTTCTTCACCATGGCGGATGTTTTTCCGGGGAGGGGTGCATGATCTACCTCAACCGGGTGACGCTCATGGGATACGCAGGCGACGACGCAAAGGTTTACATCGCCTCGAACAGCGGACGCAAATACGTCAAGATCTCGCTCGCCACGACAAAGCGCAGAAAGGACCGCGAAACGAACGAAGTCCGCGACACGACCCAGTGGCACAGCGTCGTCGCATGGGGAAACCTCGCCACAACGCTCGAACGCATCCAAATCCGCAAAGGCGCGCCCCTCTACGTGGAAGGCGAACTGTCCTACCGCACATGGAAGGATTCGTCCGGGGTGCAGAAATCCGCCGTCGATATCATCGCGGAACGCGTCCAGACGCTCGCAAGACCGCCACAGGGAAACCCCGCCATCCAGGAAGACGTGCCTTTCTAGGACGGAAAATGTACGACTGCGGAAACTGCCCATGGTCGGGCAGGGGCTGCCTCCGGGCGAACAGGACACGCCCCCGCCTCGACTGGCGGGAATGCCCGCTCGCCAAGGACGCCATCCCCAAGAAAAACGAATCCAAGGAGAAAAAATGAAGAAGCAGGGCAAGCGCGATTACAGGTTCTGGATGAACTCCGAACTCCGCGAACTGAAAAACGGAATCCGTCCGGAAAACCGCACCTACGCGGCTATCCGCGAGTTCTGCCGAAGAAACCGCATCCCGTTTCCCGGAAAAAGGAAGACGGGCTGCTGAAAAGGAAAGCTTAAACGAATCCCGAAAGGGAAAGCGCAAAGTAGCGGTCGCGGAACCAGGGAACTGGCGAGCCGCGCAATCCCCCATGGGTTCATTGTTGCCTCAAGGGGTCCCGCGAAACAAGCGCAAGACCGTGGCACCGGGTCGATACGGTGCGAATTTTCACAAGGGAACGCCGATGGAAGAGACAACCGAAAACGAGACCGGCACGGCGATGGCGGAAGCGTTCGCGAACGCCGTCCCGTCGAAGCCGAAGAACAGGAAGGCGGACCGGGCGT
>CAVKXR010000253.1:0-3347 GCA_963660275.1 Oscillospiraceae bacterium | reverse complement strand
GAGTTGCGAAAGGCCAAGGTTCCCCCTACCTTGCAACCACCCCCTAGGCCACGCTTGCCATAGAATGAGGAGTTAGAAGTGAGAAATTTGGAATTTTTTCGAAGCGAGTCGTTTAGTCCCGCTCAAACGCCCCTCGTCCCTCTTACCATGTCCCTTGTCCCATTTTCCATTCTAATCACTGTCCACTGATTCCTGTTTCCTGATTCCTCTACTCTTAACTAACAACTTCCACTATCTTCTAAAAAAGCGCCCCAAAGCACTTGACTTAGAGCTTACTCCAAGTCGTATATTATTGACATGAAAAAAATCATTCTTGTTCTGCTCGCTATTTTCGTAGGAGGCTCTATGGCTATCGAACCCAAGAAACTGGTCATCTACTTCTCGCGCACGGGTGAAAACTACGGCGTCGGAAACATTCAAAAAGGCAATACCGAAATCGTCGCGGAAATCATCGCTGAAAAGGTCAGGGCGAAACTTTTAAAAGTGGAACCCGTCAAGGAATATCCGACAAAATATGACGATTGTACGGCTGTCGCCAAGAAGGAACTCGAAGCGGACGCCCGTCCGGAAGTGAAACCTTCGTCAATCAATCCCGAAGAGTTCGACGAAATCTATGTGGGCTATCCCGTTTGGTGGGGCGAAATGCCCATGCCGATGTTCACGTTTCTTGAAAAGTTCAATCTGAAAGGAAAGACGCTTTATCCCTTTGTGACGCACGAGGGCAGCGGGCTTTCGGGCGTGCGGCGCCTCGAAAAAGCGACCGGTGCAAATGTCAAGCCGGGACTTGCCGTCTATGGGCACGAGGCGCAAAACGAAAAGGCTTCGGTCGAAAAGAAAGTGGAACGCTGGCTCAAGTAAGCTATATTGTTGCCCGTATTTGAAACGGAACCTTTAGAAGGGGACGCAAATGAAAGATTCAGAGCGGGCAGCGGCGAAAAAATTTTCCGAGTTTTGGAAAGACAAGGGCTACGAGAAAGGCGAAAGCCAGGCGTTCTGGATTTCCCTCTTGCGCGACGTTCTCGGCGTGGAACATCCCGAAGCGTTCATCGTTTTCGAAGAGCAGGTGCATCTCGACCACACGAGCTTCATCGATGGATTTATCCCGAAAACGAAAGTCCTGATTGAACAGAAAGGTCTGGGCAAGGACTTGAACCGTCCCATCAAGCAGTCGGACGGAACGCTCCTCACGCCGTTCGGGCAGGCGAAACGCTACATCACGGAGCTTCCGCTGTCAAGGCATCCGCGTTATGTCGTAACGTGCAACTTTCGCGAGTTCAACGTCTATGATATGGAACGTCCGGGCGGCGCCCCCGAAGTGATTCTTCTCGAAAATCTCGAAAAGGAATTTTACCGTCTGGAATTTCTGGTGGACGACGGAAGTGCGCACCTAAAGCGCGAAATGGAAGTTTCCATCGCGGCGGGAAAAATCGTGGGACTTCTCTACGATGCGCTTCTCGGGCAGTACGCAAATCCCGAAAGCGAAAGCTCGCTGGCAAGCTTGAACGTCCTCTGTGTGCGTCTGGTTTTTTGCCTCTATGCCGAAGATGCGGGAATTTTTGACCGCCACGGGATGTTTCACGATTACCTGGAATCGTTCCCGGCGAACCGGATGCGTCGTGCGCTGATTGATCTTTTCCAGGTGCTCGATACGAAACCTGAATCCCGCGACCCGTACCTGAAGGAAGATTCCCCGGAACTCGCCGCGTTCCCCTACGTGAACGGCGGACTTTTTGCCGAAGAAGACATCGAAATCCCGCCTTTTACCGAAGAGATTCGCACATTGCTCCTCGAACACGCAAGCGCGGACTTCGACTGGTCGGAAATTTCCCCGACGATTTTCGGCGCGGTCTTCGAAAGTACGCTCAACCCGGAAACGCGTCGCAAGGGCGGAATGCACTACACGAGCATCGAGAACATCCACAAGGTAATCGACCCGCTGTTCCTGGATTCGCTGAGGGACGAACTTCGGGCAGCGCGAAAAATTCCCGTGGAAAGGACACGAGAAAAACGCCTGAAGGAATTCCAGAAAAAGCTCGCTTCGCTTTCGTTCCTCGATCCCGCCTGCGGTTCGGGAAACTTCCTCACGGAAACGTTCATCAGCCTGCGCCGTCTGGAAAACGAAGTTTTGCGGATCCTCTCGCACGGACAGATTTCCTTTGGCGATGAAAACAGCTCGCCGATTCAGGTCTCCATTTCGAATTTCCACGGCATTGAAATCAACGACTTCGCGGTAACCGTGGCGAAAACAGCGCTCTGGATTGCGGAAAACCAGATGCTAAAGGAAACGGAAGAAATCGTCGCGCTGCACCTCGATTTTTTGCCGCTAAAGACAAACGCCTTTATTGTGGAAGGCAATGCGCTGAGAATGGATTGGAATGCAATTGGTGGGGAAAGCCTTCCCCTGTCTCCAGCCGCTTCCGCGTCTTCCGCCACCCCTTCTAGCGGGGACACCCCGCAACGCCCCGTCAAGTACGACTACATCATGGGAAACCCGCCTTTTGTGGGCGCGCGGCTTATGTCTGAAAGCCAGAAAAGCGACGTGCTTTCCGTGTGGGGAAACGTCAAAAATATCGGGAACGCGGACTATGTCTCGTGCTGGTACAAGAAAGCCGCAGACCTGATACGCGGCACAGGCACAAAATGCGCGCTCGTCTCCACAAATTCAATCACGCAGGGCGAGCAGGTCGCGATTATGTGGAAGCCGTTCTTCGCGCAGGGAATAAGAATCGACTTTGCCTACAGAACTTTCCGCTGGGACAGCGAGAGCACCGAAAAGGCGCACGTCCATTGTGTGATTGTGGGATTTTCACAGAGGGACGAGGAAAGCGGAACACGGGAAGAGGGAGGTCAGGAGACAGGAATCAGGAGAGAGAACGCAGAAATCAGGAGTCAGGGAAACAAGGAAAACGGAACACAGGAAGAGGGCGGGATGTCATTGTCGGGCTTGACCCGACAATCCCCTGAAACTGTCATTATCGGGCGTGGACCCGGTAATCTCAATCCCATACAAGAGATTCCTCGGTCTGCGTCCGCCGCGGCGGACAAGCATGGGAATGACAGCGGACAGAAATTCATCATCGACGAGAAAGGCGAACGGCACATTGCAAAAAACATCAACGGATATCTTTTGGACGCGCCGGACATTTTTGTGGAAAGCCGGCAGAAGCCTCTTTGCGATGTTCCTGAAATCGGAATCGGGAACAAACCGATTGACGGCGGAAACTATCTCTTTACGGAAGAGGAGAAAAACGCGTTTGTCAAGAAAGAGCCGCGCGCGGAAAAATACTTTAAAAAGTGGCTCGGCTCGGACGAGTTCATCAACCGCTACAACAGATGGTGTCTGTGGC
>CAVKXR010000252.1:0-3351 GCA_963660275.1 Oscillospiraceae bacterium | reverse complement strand
GGCTTATCCTGTACCCACAAACTGGACGGTTTGCGGAACACTTAATAAAAATGGTGTTCCGTTTTCTGCGGGTAAGGTTTATGCCGACAATCTAAAGAACGGCGAATTTCAACAAATTGCTGAAACCGGTATTTCAGCCGACGGATCCTTCACATTGGTATTTTCTCGGGCGAATTTCCAAAATGGAGACAACACCCTTGAATTTCCGATCATTCGAATCCGCGTAGAAGACTACCAACAAAATTGTCTCTGGCTATCCGACATTTATAGGGAGCCCAATTCTACACTGGACATCGGGACCATCGATATAGCAAAACTCCCTAGCCAGAACGGCGACTGCCGCATTTTTGGAACCGTAAAAAACGAACAGGGAAACATCCTTGAGGGCATCAAGATTGTAGCCTATTGCCTGCATTTTGTGGATACTTCTGAAACAGACAATCCATCGGGCTACTTTGAAAAAATTATCCTAGGCGAAACAACATCCGATTCTAACGGCAATTATGAAAGACGGTATAGTTCGACATTGTTGCCTGCGGGCCTCTTGCTCGATTCAAAGGAAGATTACGGAAAAGACAAGGTATCTCTCTATGCGGAAGCGTATGAAGAAAAAGAAGGGAAATTAGTCCATAAAGCCACGGAACATCTTGTATTCAACGGGAAAACGGAGCAGGAAATAAACTTCGTCCTCAAGTCCAAGCAAAAAACTTTTGAGTGCGAATATGAAAAGGTGCATTCCGTATTGGAAGTCTATCGTAATGCGGTTATAGCATGGAGCGATGATCCGAACAACATTACGAAAAAAATCAACGCGATAAACTCGTTTCTAAAATCCAATACGACTTTCCCGCTCGTAGTTGGCCGCGAGCGAATTGTCGATAGTAAGGTTCACGCATATTTCACAGCATATAGCCTACTCCTTCAACTACAAAAGCGCGACCTTGACGGATATAACAATTTTACCGCTGAAGAAGAAAGTTATTGGCTTGAAGCTTTCTTTGCGTTGGCTTTGAGAGAGGGCGTTTCAACGCTCTACAAATTGACAAGGACGAAACCGACCGTTATCCAAAAAACGTTGTTTGGAGCGGTGTCCGATGGACTGATTTGCCCGACTGATACGACGCTTGTTTTGAATCTTTGGAAAGTGTTGGTAAATAACGGAACCTTGCGGGGCGAAGAAGACGAAAATGATAAAAATGAAGCCCTCACCATAAGCCAGCTGCTCAGTCTCTACATCAAAGAAGACTTGACCATTGAATATCCCAGCACGGAAAGCGAATCTTTTGCTGGTGACAATTCTGAAAACGACGAAAAGACAAAAGAACTTCCGCATTATGTTGCCGTAGAAAATTTTGATGAGGATGAAGCTTCTCTTTATGATAAATTGCTTGACGCCTACTATAGTGTGGGGGCCGATGTCGATGCATTCGTTGAATCATTGCAAGAAAACGCCTTGATTGAAGAAAACGCTTCAGAAAACGAAACAGGGTCGGATGACAACAATAACGACATTCAAATTGATTCGGACATAAATCTGCTAGTCCCACAAGAAATCGACTTTCCGCATTTGACGCAACAAGAAATTTCCAGGTTGAAAGCTGTTTTCGACATAAACGATTTCTTTGAAAAATTTGCTCCCGGAGTTGTTTGTACATATCGTTATGTGGCAAAAAAAGAGAACTTTGATTTTCGCAAACTTTCGGACTTGTTGCGTCTTGCAAACGACGATTGGAAAGACCTTGTAGATGACATTGCGGAGGAGTATTACGTTCTTTACTGTGACGAAAGCGAAAAAGATAATGATAATGCGGATGATGAAACACCACCTTGTGCGTTGCCTGCAGAATTTCCGGGCAACAATGTAAATTTGAAGAAAATCATTTACGCACGAAAACTTTCGGAACAGATCATAGCGTACTTTCCACAGCAAGCTTTACTGAGGAATTTAACAAAACGCTTCGGAGATTCTAACTGGGGCAAAGTCTGCGAAGAATTAATGACAGCCAAATGGGAAAAATTCTCCCTTTCTGACACGGACTTGGATGAATACATTGGAGAGAATGATTCTTTCTTTGATGTTGCGGGAGTAGAACTTGAAACTTCGGCAGAGGACCAAGAAAATAACGGGAATCAAGAATCCATAGAATCTGGCAACGGTCTTATTTCTTCCGAATCAATTGAGGAAGAAAGAGATGAAATAAGAAAACAAAACAAAGAAAAAATTCTACAGATACAGCGTCTCTACCATTTGACCGAAAGCGCAGAAGCGATTGCCTATTTGATTGAATCCGGTTTCAAATCCGCTTACCAGATTTCTACGATGAGCGAAAGCGAGTTCATGGCTCGACACGGCAATGGCATCGGCAAAGCAGCTGAAGCGAAAAGGATTCATCGACTTGCCCAAAATTACATGGCAGAGGCTTCACTCAATATTCAAGCGTATGTCGCAAGTACTGTCGAAGAACTTATTGGTGAAGACCTTTCTGACGAAGTTGAAGGCGATGAATCTTTAATTTCGCAAAATGATCAGAACGGACAAGAAACTCGAAACGAAACTCTTCAAGTTCTTCCACGACCGCTTTCTAAAACTAGAGTGTTGGCAACTTCAAAATCTGCCGTCAATACAAATACAGCCAAGATTCGCGAAGCAACTCATGATACGATAAATTGGGCCGGATTATTCGGAAATATCAACTTCACGAGAGCAACACAGGGACAATCCATCCTCAGCGCCTCTGCGTATTATATCGATTTGCTGAAGTTCTTGAAGAAAAGCTCTGCCTATAGCGTGTTTGTTGCCCGTCGTCCAGACTACCTTGACTTGCAATTGACCAAGGCAAATGCCGAAATCCCGATGCCGACGATTGATTTGGGAATCGAATTATTAGAAAGCCTTGTTGCGGGAGCATTGGACCCGTCAGAAAAAGCGAAACCTATCGCCAATAACAACCCCAATGATATTACCGCGGCAGAATTAAGGGCGGAGCCTCTTGAATTTATAAATGCACAGGGAGAGTCAATAGATGAAGCCGCCGCGGTATTGTTAGCAAACAGCATATATCCGTTCCAGTTGCCCGCCAATTTTAGTAGAGACAAGGCAAAAAAGATTCTTTCTAACCTGTCGCTGCATTTCTACGATATTGCCGAGGCGTTGGAATTGAACGGAAACGGCACGAATGCCTGTAGAGAATTGCGCCTTGACTTTAAGCAGCGTTGCCTTGTAGATTTATTGAGCGCTGACGCCGAAAAACAGGAAGCCCTCTCTCAATTCAATAGTCTCTACAGCTCTTGGGATTTGTGGGGACTGAAAGAACAGTCAAATAGCGTTCTGTCCCCTGACAAAAATTATAC
>CAVKXR010000251.1:0-3392 GCA_963660275.1 Oscillospiraceae bacterium | reverse complement strand
GTAGAGAACGTCGTCTGCGGTCACCTTGTCGCCCGTGTTCCAGTGCGCTCGGGAATCCAGTTCTACGATGAGGGAAGAATCCGTCTGCTTATAGGAACTCGCAAGCATCGGCTCCGTCTTTCCGTCGAGAATGTTGTAGGCGAAAAGCGTTTCGTACATGAGGCGCATATTGCCGTCGATGGGAAAGTTCGGGTCGGCGTCTAACGGATTAAAAGTCGTTCCGGGAGGCGCCCAGTCGAACCCGCCGACATAAAGGGTTTCGGAGCGAGGATAGAGGGAATTTTCCATCGAGACGGAATCGTCCTTGTCCTTGCAGCCGACAAGCGCCAGGAGAAAGAAACCGGACAGTGCGATGTCCAGGAACCGATGATGTTGTACAAGTCTTTGACGCAAACAGCTATCCACCCTTTTTGGTTATTTACATTCAGAATCTTTGCACATCTTCCTATAAATTTATAGAAACCTTGACGGAAAAAAACATTTTTGTTCGTAAAAAAAAGTTATTGGATGAATTTCGTAAGCGGAAAGGCGTATAGCAACCGTTTTGGCGATGTACAGAACAGCGTGTTGTCGAGGATGAACGGGGTACCTGCGCCGCCGGGCGTGGAAAACCGCCTTTCGACGGTTCCTTTGGAAAGGGAAATCTGCGCAATGTGGGACTGTTGGTCGATGTAGAGGTGGTTTCCGTTTACGACAGGGGTTGCATAGACGGAATTTTTTCCGGCAAATGTCCAGAGAGCGTCCCGGGTGGTTGGGCCGTATAGGCTGATTTTCTGGTCGGCAAGACCGGCGAGGAGATACTTGGTGTTTCCGATTGGAACCCATTTGAGCGAAAGGACTGCGGAACCTGTCGGGAAAACCTGCTTCGGTTCCTCGGATTCCTGCGTATAGATTCGGATTTCGTTCTGGTCGGTCGCGACGGCGATCGTCGAATCGGTGAGGTCCATCACGGAAATATTCGCCCTGGATTCAATCATGGGCTTTGAATTCTGTCCGGTCGCTTCGCTGACGAATCCGAGCGCCCCTTCGAGGCTCGCAACGGCGATGTTTCCCTTGGAAATGTCGAAGAGGAAGGGAAGCGCAAAAAGCTTTCTTGCCCAGGCGATGCTGTAATTCGGAGCGAGCAGCTTTATCAGGTAGCCGTTCCACGTGGAAACATAGATGACGTTTTCGTGAAATTTAACCTGGAATGGTTTTCCCGGCAGTTCGCTGTAGTGCGTTTTTCCGCCCGGGAAAAGGTCGTGAATTTGCAGGCGAAATCCGTTTGCGATGGCGAGCTTCGCATTGTCGTTCGATAGGACGGGACTGGTTTCGAGAAGTCCCAGACTTTTGCTCCAGCGGACGTTTCCCGAAGACGGGTCTAGAGCGAGGAGCTTCTGGGCGGCAGGATCGATGGTAAACAGTGTATGGCCGGCGCTGAACAGGTTCGGGTAGAGAGTCCGTGGCGACAGGGGAAGAAAATGGACGTAGGATGCTCCGATGATCTTTGCATAATGGGAGAGAATCGATGCGCTTGCCTGTTTGTTCCCAAATGAATAGCGGACAGCGTTGGACCAGGCTTCGGCGCGTCTGTTCTCACTCTCCCCGATGCGTTCTAGATTCACTGCGTACAGGTAACTCGCCATCGGGTTTCCCGGTTCGAGCTTTCTGGAGGAATCGATGAGCGCTGCCATCTGGTTCCAGTCGCCCGCATCCTTCGCCTTGGACGCTTTTTCCGCAAAGCGCTGGGAGAGGATGGGACGCCCGCCATAGTGGAGAGCGTCGAGAGTCCAAAGTTCGCCCTTTTCGAAGGGAAGAAACAGAAGTCCTTGGCTTTGGATAGGCTCTGCGGCGAGAGGTTTTCCGAAATGGTAATGCCAGAGATGCCTGAGGGCGGTATCGGCGACGGAAAGGGCGCCTTCCTTGGAAAAGATTCCGAGCGTCCCGCGGGCAATCGGGAAGAGCTTTTCCCCGTCGATAGAGGTTTGGGCTAGTTCGGTTCCCGATTCGGGGTCGAGAAGTTTTAGTTTGCCGTCGCTTTCGAGAACGGCGAGCCTGCTTTCAAAAAATACGGCGTCTTCTATCGGGTTTCCTGAATTTTTCCAGAGATAGGCGCTGCTTGACTGCGGACGAAAATACCAGAGCGTATTGGCAGACGATACGAAAATTCCGTTGTCGGAGAGAAGCGTTTTCTGGATGGGGTCGATGAGGGATAGCGTCTGCGTTTCCGCCCCGGTTTCCGCATCGAACAGGTGGAGCGCATTGTCCGGGCAGCTGACGGCAAATGCGTTTTGCGGCTGGTAGAATCCGACGGGAGAGCATCCGCGGTAACGGTTCTCGACGGAGAAGCGGAGCCCTTCGTTTACGGCGAATGCGAGCGTCTTTTCGGTGATGACAAGGGCGCCGATCCCCGGCTGGGGGAGAACGCTTGAAATGGCGGAATCAAAACGGTAGGAATGGACCGGCAGCCTGGAATCTTTGGGCTGGAAATGGAGCGTTTGCGTGTTTTCGTCCGAGAACCAGATGCCGCCCGGTGTGACGGCAAGAATCTTGGCGTCCTCGGATAGGAACATGGGGACCGAGACAAATTTTTCGTTGTGCAGGCTGTAAAGCTGGTTGTTCGAAAGCAAAATGGCCGGCTGCTTGCCGTTGAACGTCTCCCGAATGGAGGCGGCGAAGTTTATCTTGTCGAGGATTAGGCGCTCGGGGGTTGTGTCGAGGCTTTCTATCCGGCTAGCGAGAAAGTAGGCGTCTCTAGCGTTTGCCGGGTTGATGAGCGCTTGCCTGTAGTAGAATGTCGCGTTTAGCGGGCTTTCGGAAAGCTCCTGGATTTTTCCCAAGAGAAAGAAAGCCTTGCTCTTGTCTTCTTCGTCGCCTTCGATGGATATGCGGGAGAGCTGGTCCTGCGCATTGGCAAAGTTTCCCTTGATTTCGAACTGATAGACCGCTTCGTAAAGTTCCTTGTCCATACGCGAGGAAAACGCCTCGGCGGAAAGAAGGCAGATGAGGATTGCAAAGCGGAATATCGGAAATCGGATCATCAGACGTCGAACTTGTAGCCGGCTCCGCGGATGGAAAGGATGATTTTCGGATTCGCCTGGTCGTCTTCGAGCTTCTTGCGGAGGTTGACTATATGGTTGTCTATCGTGCGGGTCGAAGGCATATTGTCCGCCGTATATCCCCAAATGTCCTGCAAAAGGTCTTCGCGAAGGATTACCTCGCCGCGCTTTCCCCAAAAATACTTGAGGATCTGGAATTCCCTGGCGGAAAGCTCGATGGGAATCCCGTTCTTGCTCGCTTCGTATTTTTTGAAGTCGAGGTGGATGTTGTTGAAATCAACGGCATCCTGCCCGGTCTGGGTTTCCGCAGCTTTGGACGAACCGGTACGCGGACCGCGCCGCAGGAACGCCTTG
>CAVKXR010000250.1:0-3474 GCA_963660275.1 Oscillospiraceae bacterium | reverse complement strand
AAGGAAGGCTTGCGATGACATTTCCCAAGAGCCTGGTCGTGATTCCGACTTACAATGAAAAGGACAATATTTCCCTAATCATCCCGGAAGTTCTCAAGCAGGATCCTTGCCTGGAAGTTCTCGTTGTCGATGACGGTTCGCCCGACGGGACCGGTGACATTGTCGAAGCGATGTCCGCGGAAAATCCCAGGATTCATTTGTTCCGCCGTGCCGGGAAGATGGGACTGGGGTCCGCCTATGTCACGGGTTTCAAGTGGGCGCTCGAAAGGGACTACGAGCGGGTCTTTGAAATGGATGCGGACTTTAGCCACAAGCCTTCGGACTTGCCCCGCCTGCTTCTCGCCGCAGAAGACGCCGACCTGGTACTCGGAAGCCGCTACAACGAAAAGAAAATCGGTGTTGTAAACTGGGACTGGAAACGCCTTTTGCTCAGCTACTTCGCAAACCTCTACACGCGCCTTGTGACGGGGCTTCCTGTCAAGGATGCGACCGGTGGCTTCAAGTGCTTTCGGCGGACCGCGCTGGAATCCCTCGACCTTTCGAACATGAAAAGCGACGGTTACTGTTTTCAGATCGAAACGACATTTAAAATCTGGAAAAAAGGGCTTCGGGTCAAGGAAATCCCCATCGTCTTTACGGACCGGGTGCGCGGCGTATCGAAAATGAGCGGCGGGATTATTTCGGAAGCGTTTTTCCTCGTCTTGAAATTGCGCTTTAAGCGTTCCTGATTTCCATGCCATCGCTCTCCTGTTCTGTCATTATCGTCGCCTACAATTCGCGAGACTATATCGCGGCGTGTGTCAGTTCTGTAGCCGATGCGCTTCAGAACTTGGATTCGGAAATTATCGTCTTGGACAACGGTTCGAAAATTCCCGTTCTGGACAGGCAGAAGGCGGCGTTCCCGAAGGTTTGCTGGCTGGATAGCGGGGAAAACCTGGGATTCGGAAAGGGTTGCAACCTGGCGGCTCGCTATGCGACAAAGGACGTCCTTTTCTTTGTCAACCCGGATACGGTCGTTTCGCGCGGGACTTTTGAAAAGACGCTTGCCTATATGAAATCGAAGCCCGACGCAGGGGCTGTCGGCTGTAAAATTTTAAATGGCGACGGCACCTTGCAATGGGCGTGTCGGCGTTCTTTTCCGTCGCCCTTCGCCGCTATCTGCAAGACGATTGGGCTTTCTTCCCTGTTTCCGAAAAGCAAGATTTTTGCCTCGTACAACATGACCTATCTCGATCCGGAACAGGAAACGGAAGTTGATGCGGTCAGCGGGTCGTTCCTCGGCGTTCGCCGGGAAACCTTTGAACGCCTGGGAGGCTTTGACAAGGATTACTTTATGTATGGCGAAGACCTGGATATCTGTCTTCGCATCAAGAAGCTCGGGTTTCGCAATTATTACTATCCCGGAACGAACATTTTGCATTTCAAGGGACAGAGCTGCAGGACCCGACGCTTTCGAACCTTTGTCGAGTTTTATATGGCGATGCTCATCTTCGCCAAGAAGCACCACAATTACCATCTTCCGACTTTTGTCATTGCGCTTGGAATCTGCTTTGCGGCCCTTGTCGGCGTCTTTTCGCGGCTCGTTCCCCAGTGGTGGAAAATGGTGGTGGATTTTCTTTGCGTCCTTGCCGGATTCTTGACTTTTTCCCGATTTGCTCCGATTCCCGGCGAAGGGTTGCTCGTAATGGCGCTTTCGACATGGATTCCGCTTTCGCTTGCCGGGGACTATGTTTCGCCTCGATTGGACGGGCTGCGGCTTTTAAAATTCCTTCTGCCATTTGAATGCCTCGGCATCTTGATTGCTTCGTTTGTACTGAATCTGGATATTTCGGTCGCTTTCGCTTTTCTCTCGATCGGTCTTCTTTGCGTGTTCTGGCGGCGGCTCCTTTTTTGGCTGCGCTATTTTTACCAGATTTTTTCGGGAAAGGCGAAGCGTTCCGTTTTGCTCGGCGGGACGACGGATGCGCTTTCGGGCTGGTTTGACCGCTATCACTTGAAACCGGGACTGAACTTGCTCGGCTGCGTAACGGAATTTCCCGACAGGATAACGGAAAGGAACCGCGAGTATCTGCTGGGGGCGCTTGAAAAGTTGCCGCTGATTTGCAAACGGACCGGTGCGAGGGAATTGCTCGTGCTTTCCGACATTGCAGGATTCCGGGAACCGCTCGACCTAAATTGGGTGAAATCGCTGGGGCTTTCCCCTAAACTGCTTATCGCGACGGAAAACGATACGAATTACGCCATTGTGGATTTGAACTACTTCGCTTGATTGCGCTTCTTCTAGGGGCCTTTTTGAAAATTTACGCCTGCAGTACGGGGAAAAGGAATTATTTTTATCCTTGAAAATAAAAGGTGAATTATGAATTCTGAAATGCTGTCGATTCTGTGCACACCCGATACGCATGAAGCGCTTTTGGAAGCTTCTGCGGAAACGCTTTCGGTGTTAAATGAAAAAATCGCACAGGGAAAAGTTCGGACGATTGGCGGAAACGTCGTGTCCGAAGCCTTGGACGAGGCTTTGGTATCAAAGGATGGCGGCAAAGTCTATCCGGTTCGAAACGGAATCCCTGTCCTTCTCGCCGACGAAGCGATTGCACTTGAAATTTAAGGCCTAGAGGTGAATATGGCGACAACGGTAGAATCTCTGCGCAAGGCGGTGGGAAAAAAGAAAAATTCCAGGGCCTTTGCCTGGCTTGCCGACTTGATGCGTCAGAACGGTGACTTGGACGCTGCGCTTTCGTGTGTCCAGGCTGGTCTTTCCGCTACACCGTGCGAAGAAGGGAATCTCGTACTGTCGAAGATTCTCGTGGAAAAGCAGGATTGGGATGGCGTAATCGAAGCCTGTGAATTTGTTTTGTGCAGGAATCCCTATTGCCTGTCTGCGATTCGTCGCCTGGGCGATGCCTATGCCGAAAAGGGCGATGTTGAAAAACGCAACCTGTATTATCGCCAGTTACACGATCTGGATCCGCTGGACGCTTTCTGGAAAGAGGAGTACGCCCCGAAAATCGAGACCGTCGAGGAAATGCCAGCGTTAGACGATTTACCCGAATCGGCTCTCTCTCTCGCCGCAGAACCTGTGTTGGAACCGAAACCGCTTGAAAACGAAGCTCCAGCCATAAGCGAAGAGAATAAAGAAGAGGCGAAAGACGAGGATCCGTTCTCGTCGCTTGCAACGCTTCTCCCGGCGGATGACGAAAATGATAACGAGGTTTCGTTTCACGATTTGGAGAATAGCCTAGACAAGGCGATTGCCGATTTTTCTCCGTCGAATACGGAAAAGGATGAATTCCCGACAGACGAAATCGACGGCGACGATATTTCGACTGCCCTTTCCGGCATTTTTGGTGTTGCGGAAACGGAAGAACCTGCTTCTGAAAAGCAGGAAGAAAAAACGGGAGAACCTTCTCCGGTGGAAAAGGCCGAGGATAAGCCGCAGAGTCTTTCCGATGCCTTTGACAGCATCTTCGGAGA
>CAVKXR010000249.1:0-3488 GCA_963660275.1 Oscillospiraceae bacterium | reverse complement strand
GAATACGCCGTTTCCAGAAGTCACAAAGACTCGATTTTTATTGAACGGGTCGATAGAAACGCTTCCGGCCCAATGAATCGAGCTGCTCTTCATCCAGCCGATACCGTTTTCGCTCATCTGCTGAACCGTCGGATAGAAACCGCCATCCATCCAATAATACTTGAAAGAAGCCGCCCATGTCTTTCCGCCATCCGTCGTCACATAGATGTTGGAACCCCACTGGTCATCCCAAGTCCCGCTGGTATCGCTTGTCGGCGTGTACCAGAATTGGGGACCGCGATATCCTTCCGTCGTCACAATCATCATATCGGAATTGTTCGGATCGATAGCAATGCCCCCATACGGAGCAAGATATTCATAATCATTCATTTTGGAATAGTCCGCATTGTCGTATTCGGATGTTTCGGTATTCCCTTCATCGATAAAATCTTCCGGCGAAATGTCGCTCCAAGTCTTGGTTTTTACGTCATAGCGGAGAACCGCACCGCGGCCAAAACCGTCGTATATCATTCCCCAGCCTTCGTCCCAACCCATCGAATGAGGTCCCGCACCGTCGGCGAAGGTTACCACAAGGAAGGAATTGTCCTTAGAAACTACCGCGCGCTGCGGCATCAGGCGGACAAGAGAGCCTCCAGCCGTTGAACGCAAGCTGTCAGGGATCGGGAGAGCGGTCCAGGTCGCCCCGCCATCAATCGAAGTAAAGACGTTTTCGAAGCCTTTTCCCTTGGTTCCTTCGCGGAGGAATCCCGCATAGAGCACCTTTGAACTTCCCGGCGCGAACTGCACGAACGAAAAACCGGAACCGTTCCACGTCGTATCGCTTCCGGCAGCCTTCGTCCATGCGCTGACATGGCTCCACGAAGTTCCGTTGTCCGTCGATTTCCAGAGGCCCTTGTTTTTCGATCCGTAGAACATCACGTCGGAATTGTTCGGGTCGATGGCGAGAGCTTCGCCGTTTCCGCGCCCCATTCCGTTTCCGTGGACCTTGAACCAGGAGACCTTCCCGCCCTTTGCCCCGGTCGAATCCCATGTATAGACAAGTTCCCAGCTCTTTCCCCTGTCCGAGGATCGGAGAAAGGCCGACCGGCCGTCATTCCAGTAGCTAGTCCCCGCGACCAGATAGACCTTTCCGCTTTCCTGCGGATCGACGGCGAGCGCTTCCACGCCCAGAAGGCCGCGTTCCGAGACATCGACCCAGTCCATCATCGAGACCCACTTTGCGGATGCCTCGTCCCAGCGATAGGCGCCGCCGACATCCGTACGGGCGTAAAAAAGATTTTCATCGACAGGCGAAGCGATCACGGCGGAAACGAAACCGCCTCCACCCATCGCGACATTGCTCCAGACAAAATCCGAGGATGAGTTTGCGGAAAACGCGAGGGAAAACGCAGCAAGCGAAAGCGCAGAAAGTCTGTTCAACATAACACACCACCTTTTTCATCCATAATCTACATTCAAAAAGCCTGCCCGAAATTTTCGCGCGAAAAAATATTTTGCATTTCTCGGGAAAATTTTCGGAAACAGGGAAAATTCGTTTCGATTTTGTCTATTTTTAGACTATGCAGATTACCAACGCTTCTCAACTTCGCGGGGTCTTCCCGGCCCTCTTTACGCCCATCAAGGACGACGACCCGAAACATCTCGGAAATTCCATCGATTTCAAGAAAATGGGACAGATGATAGACGATGTCATCGCCGCAGGAGCCGCAGGTGTTCTTCCCGCCGTAACCACGGGCCAGAGCGCGACGATTTCCCCGAGCCAGCATCTCGACATCATCAAGTTCACGCTCGACTATGTGGATGGACGCGTTCCCGTCATCGCGGGCGCAGGATCGAACTGCACGCGCGAATCCATCGAAATCATCGAAAAGGTCCAGAAGATAGCCCCGGTCGCCGTCCTTTGCGTGACCGGCTACTACAACAATCCCCCGCAAGAAGGACTTGTCGAGCACTTTCTCACGATCAGCCGCGAAACAGGCGCAAAGATCGTCATCTACAACGTTCCCGGAAGGACGTCGAGCTATGTCCACCCCGACACGCTCATCCGCCTCGCCGAAGACAGGAACATCATCGGTCTCAAGCAGGCGGTGGAATTTAAAATCGGGGAAAAGTATCACGAGGACACGCTCCGCGTCATCAAGGAGACGAAGGACAAGGACTTTGCCGTCATGAGCGGCGAGGACGCTTCGTTCATCGACCTTCTCGAAATGGGCGGAACGGGCCTCATCAGCGCATCGGGAAACATCCCCGAAGCGTGCCGGATCTTCGTAGATCTCTATAACGCTTTCCAGAAGGGCGAGTTTACCAAGTGCGACGACTTGCAGGATGCCGCCCGCGACTACGTGGAAACCACATTCTGCCGCAAGAACCCGATTCCGCTCGGGACGCTGTTCAACAGTCCGCTTTTCCTTCCGCTCGTGAGCGTCCACGAAACGGCTCGCGGCGACGAGGCCGAAGCGCGCATTCTGAAGCTCATTCGGGAAAAGGCTCCATCACTTCTCAAATACCACCAATAAGGATTTTTAAAATGGCCGAAACAAAAACCGTTACCGACGAAATTTTCGAGAATCTGAAGAAATTCGGTTTTCTGCCCGTTCCCGTCCAGGAAATCAACTCCGACGCGGAAACGGTCCGCTACTTTGGCGGGACTTTCCAGGAATTTGTCGAAGTGGCAAAGGCCCTGGGTTCCAAGTGCGTCTTTGTCGAAACGCTCTACCTGGAAGACGACGAGTTCTATTACGATTCCGGTGAAGAATGCGACGACGATTCGTGCTGCTGCTCCTGCAAGGACGAGGGAGAAACCGTCGAAGACAAGTCCGAAGACGGCAAGGAGGCCCCTGTCTGGCTCGACCCGGAAGACCTGGACGGCATGGATCTCGCTCTCTTGAAGCCGAAGCTCGACGATTACAACGAACGCATCGGGGATGAGTGCGGCGTGCGTCTCACGCTCCCCGGACCGGACCATGTCCAGGTCGAAATTTTCACCGACTGGTATAACGATTTCGCGACCCTCGTCGATGAAGCCTCGGAAGAAATCGAGCTGGATCCGAAAGCTGCCCTGAAGAAAATGCAGGAGGCTTTCGCCAAGGAAAACGCCGAAGACGAAAACGGCTGATCCCGACAACGATTAAAAAGGACCGTTCGACTGTCGAGCGGTCTTTTTGTTTGGAGTGCGAGAACCGCGGACGTCTAAGTTTAGGGAATAGGGATGAGGGAGTAGGGATTAGTCCGCGGACATCTAAGCTTTCGGGAAGCGGTATAAGGGACACGGGACGAGGGATTCTAAGCGACCCGTTTCAAGTCCGTTGTCATTCCCCGGCTTGCTACAATGTCATTCCCGTGCTATGACACGGGAATCTAGATTATCGGGTCAAGCCCGATAATGACAGTTTGGAGAGATTGCCGGGGCAAGCCCGGCAAAGACAAATCAGTTAGCGTGGCCCTGGGGGTGGTTGCAAGGAAGGGGGACCTTGGCCTTTCGCAACTCG
>CAVKXR010000248.1:0-3518 GCA_963660275.1 Oscillospiraceae bacterium | reverse complement strand
AATCCAGCCATACCATCTTTCTGGGGATAAATGAATGATTTTTTCAAGCTGCGTGTGAAAATTTGAAAAAACTTCCTCACCATTTGATGCGTGAATTTTTCTCGCAAATAAAGTCTTTGTTTTTAAATCGGATTCTATCCAGCAAATGTAAATAGGCGTTTTTGGGCGATATTTTAAAATAAAGGCAGGTATTGGATTGCAATGGACAGGTTTTCCGAATAAGTTCCCACGGATAAAACGGGAATGTCGAAAGTCTTGATCGGCGATGAGGCAGAAAAGTTTTTCCTTATCAAGGAGTTCCAAGATTTTTCTAGGATTGTTTATAAAAAGTGAATAATTGTAATCGTCGATAGAACGATATTTGGAATAAACCCATCTGTCTAGAAATTCCGGTTTGAGCTTTGCGTAACTTGCCAAAAGAGGAATGCCCAGCCTGACTAGCCAGGGACCGATCGCTTCGTAGTTTCCGAAATGCGCCGTAAGCATCAAACCGCCCTGTTTCATCTGTTCCAAAACGGGACGGCTTTTTTCATCGATAAAAAAACGAGAATCCCCTTTCGAATAAATCCAGCTTCTCGTCAAAAATTCGGAAGCATCCTGTGAAAGATTTTTCAGCAATCGGTTGCGAAAGTTTTCCTTTTTACAAAGGCTCATTTCGGGATGGATGTAATCCAAGTTTTTCCAGAGTACGCTCTTTTTCCAGCCTGAAACTTTTAGGACTACATACAAAAACTTTTGCAATATGTGAACTCGGAGAAACATCGCTAAATTAAATTAGAATTTTTAAATTGTCAGTATGCAGAAAAAAGAATTCGAACCTTGCGGTGTTTGCGCCAAGCATATCTCTTTTGACTATGAAGACGGCAAAATGTTCCATTTAAAGTTCATCGGAGGATGCAACGGAAATCTGAAAGCCATCGGAAAACTTTGCGAAGGCAAAAATATGAAGGAAATTGCCGATATTCTGGAAGGAAACACTTGCAACGGAAAATCCACTTCCTGTGCGGACCAACTGGCAAAGGCAATCCGCGAAATCCTGTAAATGCAAGAAGAAGTCAGCATCATCTGCCGCATACTGAAAACTCCCCCGGTTTCCGTTTCGGTGGAAGATGCACCGGATGAAGTTCTTGAAGAAAAGGCTCTGAAACTTTCCGCAGAATTTCGTTGCAAAGTGATCCTTTACCGCGACCGGGAAATTTATGGAGTGGCAAATGTCTATAATGGAGGTTTCGATTTTGAAGTCGTCGAAGAGGATTGCTTTTTTATCCTCTGCGAAAAGGGAAAACTTTTGAGTTCGGAACATACCGATGGTTGGAACGAAAAAATTGAACAATTTCTGAGCTAAATTTTTATTGTGAAAAAGGTAGTTGTTGGATTTGTCTGTATCCTGTTCGTTCTGTTCTGCGGGCAAAAGATACGCGGGCTTCTGGCGGAAAGATCTGCTGTCGAAAAATACAACCGGTTTGTTTCCAAAACTCAAGAATGTCTGTATTCTCGGGAATGGAAATGCGCTGAGAAAAATGTCCGCCATCTGCTTGAAAAAAAGCCAAATGATACCAACTTGCAGCTTCACTTGGCGGGGATTCTTTTCGAAGAGGAACGTTATGAAGAATGTATCGAGTATATCGCCGGCCTAAAGTTTCGTCATCCCGATTTAGAATTTCTTTCCCAAAAGTCCGCCCAACTGCTTCGCGAAATGCGGGAACTCGGCATCGAAAATTCGGGGCATTTTCGCCTGGAACTGGAAGGAAGATTTTCCCGAAATGACGTGATGGAAGTTCTTTCGGTTCTGGAAGTCGCCTACGATTCGCTCGGCGAGCTGTTTCATTTTTACCCCGAAGATAAATTTCACGTGGTGCTTTACCGGAGTTCGGAATACCAGGGAATCGGTCCGCGGCCTGATTGGGTCGGAGCCGTCTTTGACGGGAAAATCCGGGTTCCTGTCGGGATGATGCAGGTTAGGAATGTCTATCGACCGATGCTTTTCCATGAACTTACCCACGCTTTTGTGCGAGCGATGACCCGGGCAAAAATACCGCTTTGGCTGAATGAAGGAATCGCTCAAGTAGTTGATGGGTCTCGGACGAGGAAGGAGAGGCCACCGGGAAATCCGCCCACGATTCAAGAGTTGACGGAGCCGTTTGTAAACCGGGAAAATAGTTCCGATGCAGAAATTCTCTATTGGTATTCGGAGCGGATGGTGCAAGTTCTGCTTAAAAATTCCAAAACTTCGGAGCCTTTCCGGGAGTTTCGGGATTGTCTCCGGGATTTGCAAAATTTGGGCATCGATGTTTCGCTCAAAAAACATTTCGGGATGACTTCCGAAGAAATTTTGTCTTCTGTTGATTGAAAGATATTTGATTTCAAAATGAATCTCCCGAAAATTTCGTTTTAAAACCGATTGTTTCTTTTTGAAAAAGCTTTTTCTAAAAATTTTTCGTTTTCGCAAAGAAACGAATGGCATGGCTTTTGCTAAAAGGATGGGTGAAAATTAAAAAAGGAGTTTAATATGATGTACAACACGCAAATGATTCCTGCCCGCTTCTTCGGATTGGATGACTGGTTTGATTCTTTCCACGGGGCTTCCAAGAACGATTCCGCTTGCACGCCACGTGCTGCCGTTGCCGAAAAGGACGACGGATATATTTTGGAAGTAGATTTGCCGGGTGCGAAAAAAGAAGATATCGAGGTCCATATTGAGAATGATACGCTGAAAATCAAGGCAATTCGTAAAACGGCGACAGCCGAGATGCATTATGAGCGAGCTTTCAAGATTGCCAAGGAACTCGATGCCGAAGCGGCTGAAGTGACTTTCGAAAATGGCGTTCTGAGCGTTAGACTCGGAAAGAAGGCTTCGGCGACTGCCCGCAAGCTGGTGATTAAATAAGGTAAAATTTTAACAAAAGGAGTAAATTATGTATAACGAAATGGTTCCCGTTTTTGGGCTGAGCAATCTCTTTGACACGTTGAATGACGATGTCAAGGCGTGCGGATCCTGTATGCCGCGGTCGTCGGTTTCTGAAAAAGGCGGAATCTACACGCTCGAAGTGGAGCTGCCCGGTGTCAAGAAGAGCGATATCGATGTGAATGTAGAAGGCGATACGCTGAGCATCAAGGCGACCCGCAAGAGCGCTTCTTCGGAGATGCATTACGAACGTTCGTTCAAGCTGGCCGAGGAAATCAACCCGGATTCTGCGGAAGCTTTCTTGGAAAACGGAATTCTCACGTTCAAGTTTACCAAAAAGCAGAACGCTAATTCGCAGCATAAATTAATCGTTAAATAATCTGCGGATGACGAAGACGCTCTCTAAAAGGAGGGCGTTTTTTTTTGTTAATTTTAGGCGCTAGTCTCAGTTTGAATTGGAATGTTTGGATATTTAAGCTTTTGGGATGCGGTATGAGGGATGCGAGAAGCAGAGCTGAGTTGAGAGAACTTAGAGCTTAGAACAGTGAACATTTAGGTTTTTGGAAAGCGGTATGAGGGACGCGGGAATTCGAAACGAACTGTTTCTGGTACG
>CAVKXR010000247.1:0-3566 GCA_963660275.1 Oscillospiraceae bacterium | reverse complement strand
CAGCCTTCCGGGCAACGGCATTCCCGCCGGTTCCACGCATCCGGTCTATGACGTTCGCGAAGAGATCATCGACTTCTTCTCGCAAATGGGATTCGCCGTCGATTCGGGAAAGGATATCGAAACGGACTGGTATAACTTCGAAGCGCTCAACACGCCGCCCGACCATCCGAGCCGCGACATGCAGGATACTTTCTACCTAGGCGACAAGGTCATGCTTCGCACGCAAACTTCCGACACGCAGATCCATTACATGGAAACGCACAAGCCGCCTTTCCGGATGATCGCGCCGGGACATGTTTTCCGCGTCGATAACGATGCGACGCACGCTCCGATGTTCCAGCAATGCGAAGGCCTGGTCGTCGATGAAACGATTACCTTTGCGCAGCTCAAGGGCGTTCTCCAGATTTTCATGAACAAGCTTTTCGGCGAAGGCGTAAAAACGCGTTTCCGTCCGAGCTTCTTCCCGTTTACGGAACCTTCCGCGGAAATGGACGTGAGCTGCGTCTTCTGCGGCGGCAAGGGCTGCAAGCGTTGCAAGGGAACAGGCTGGATGGAAATCGGCGGTTGCGGATCCGTCGATCCGAACGTTTTCAAGAACTGCGGCATCGATCCCGAAAAGTACACAGGCTTCGCCTTCGGCTTCGGGCTTGACCGCATCGCAATGCTCCGCCACGAAATTCCGGAAATCGGACTTCTGACGTCAAACGACCAGCGATTCCTGAGCCAGTTCTAAAAGCGGATTTTAAAATTCAAAAAGCGACGCATTGCGTCGCTTTTTACTTCTAAATTTACAGAGAACGCGTTCTTGTCACGACTCGTTTTCCACATGTAAATCCATTTTCCGAACACCAGCGCTTTATCTGTCCATAACTGACCGAACCCGAGAAAAATTCAATGTCTTCATCGGAAAGGAATGGTTTCAAATCAAATATGTTGCGTTGCCCACAATCCCACTTGGAATCAGACAAGGTACACTTTTTCGTTTTTTCGAGATAGCCCATCATAGAAGCCCGGTTAGCCTTGATATAGACATCATAAATCGTCCAGTAAAAACCGTTATACCAATCCCAATCCCGCTCCATCGCATTAAAACCGATTTGCACTTGATTTACCGAATGATGCAATACAAAAGGCGAAGTTCCCAAAGCCGAAAACAATCTCAAAATAGAAATGCCAAGAGCGGTATGAGCGTTAATCGTTCCATCTGACTTATAGGCACATGAAACGGCAACGGTTCTTCCTGATTTTTTAGAAACATCGCCACATGCGGAATTATCCATATTTTTCAGAAAAGAAAAATCATTTTCATCCAACGAATTAAAAGTTTCCGCATAAATCGAGTTGGCTCGTTTTTGTGAAATGAATCCAAAAGAAACTCCCTTTGCAACAAAAAGTTCTTCCGTTAGCAAAACATTGGCATCATCCGACTTATAGGAACACTTTCGTTCGGCATACCGGAAATAAGGTTCAAAAATTTCGTTCGAAACATCAAGAAAATTATTCACATAATAAATCGTCGAAAAGAAATTAGCCCGTTGCAGCGAATCTTGGATACAGCCTTTTTCCGGCAATAAATTTTGGATTCGTTTTTTGACAGACGCAAAGGACGGTCCGGAATTATGCGATTCGCAATATAAGAATGGTTCCTGTATTCGCTTTGAGGGAAAGCCTCGACATATTCCCGCACAAGTCCCGATTCAAACAGCGAATCCGCTTCCTCGATAATATTATCAAGTTGTTCCTCTACTCGTTTTTGCCTTTCGGCAAGACACAAAATTTGCAGATCGCTTTGGATATCAGAGCAACGATTCAGCTTCGCATCGGTTAAATCGCCAAGCGGCGTTCCTTTGATTTCGGAGATAAATTCGGCTTCAACTTGCCGTTTTTCCCTTTCTTTGCAATAATCGGATAACGCATCACAAGCCCGAACAATTCCAATAATTGCAACAATTACAACAGCGAGAATTGCACAAGTCATTCCTTTCATTGTCAGTTCTCCTTTCTACCTATCCGCACACCACAGGGCGATTTGCTTTAATGCGGTAGAAGTCAAATATTGAGAATCACCTTTTGTCAGCGCATATTCGGTAAACCGCAAAAATTTTTCTTCGCTAGAATTATCCCCGTAAGGCAGGGCATTCCAAATAAGCCTCAAATTTTCACAGAACGATTCATCCACGACAAAAAGCCCTTGATCGACATACTTTCCGCTGATGACACCATCCAAGATTTTTTCTACAGCAAACCATTTCGGGGCATCGCCTTTACATATCCGATCAGTTCCTTGCACGGGAACAATCAAGACAAGCCTTGAATCCGCATTGGCAATCCACGCATTCGTAAAGCAATCTTCCCAACTTCCTAGCTTAAAGGAATCCTGCCCTAACCTCTTGCGATCAACAGGCAAGACAGCGAAACTCTTATCCATATTTTCACAAATCCATTCCAAGTATTTCATACAAACTCCATTATTGAATACTTTCGTTTTAAACATAAGAAAAAAAAACGTTGTCAATAGTTTTTGTGATTTTTCTTAAAAAAGCCATTTTTGGTCAAGCATTTCCCCTTTTCCTAACAAAAACAAAAAGCGACCCGCCGATAACGACGGGCCGTTTTCTTGAAGACTGGAGATTCTTCAAGCGTTCTTGACGGCGAACAGGCACTGTCCGGAGCGAACTTCTGTCGCGGGTTTTGCGAAAATTTGCGTTACCACAAAATCTTCGTCAGCGACAACAGGGATTTCCGTTTTCATGCTTTCGAGAATCGCCAGCGTTTCGCCTGCCTTCACCTTGGTTCCAACCTTATCAACGACCAGTTTCCAGAGGCTTCCCGAGACCGGGGAATAAACACCTTCCTCGCCCTCGGCAAGGGTCGCTTCGAGAACCGGAGCGGATGTTGCGCTGTGGCTTTCAAACGTAAACTGCCCGGTCGCAATCCAGCGTTCCTTTTCCTCTTCAAACGCTTTCTTGCGTCTGGATTCAAAGGCTTCGATGGACGCCGCATTTTCGGCGAGGAACTTTTCATATTCCAGAATGTCAAACGAACTTTCCTCGATTTTTACATGGAACTTTCCCGCGATAAAGTCCTTGCGCATCTGCAACAGTTCGTCAGCGCCCACTTCGTAAAAACGAATCCGGTCAAAGAATCGCAGCAGATACGGAAGCGAAAAATCAGATGTCCGCTTGAAACGATTCCACATCTGCACGGTCCTTCCCACGAACTGGTAGCCGCCAGGACCTTCCATACCATAGACGCACATATAGGCCCCGCCGATTCCGACTGCATTTTCGGGAGTCCAGGTTCTCGCCGGATTATATTTTGTCGTCACCAGACGATGTCTCGGATCAAGAGGCGTCGCCACAGGCGCTCCCAGATAAACATCGCCAAGCCCCATCACAAGATAATCCGCATCAAAAACAATCCTTTTTACATCTTCTGCGGAATCCAGGCCGTTTACGCGACGGATAAATTCGATATTGTTCGGAGTGCACCACGGAGCCCCCGGACGAACAGTCGTCACATATTTCTGAATCGCAATGCGCGTCTGCGGATCGTCCCACGAAAGC
>CAVKXR010000246.1:0-3593 GCA_963660275.1 Oscillospiraceae bacterium | reverse complement strand
GATTCCTCTCTGGGTCGCCGACATGGATTTTCAAACATCTTCCTACATCCAAGAAGCTTTAATAAAACAAGTTGAACATGGAATTTTCGGATACAGCGAATCGAAAGAGGATTATTTTCAGGCTCTTCGGAATTTTTACATTCGCAGGCACCGGTTTGAAATTCCGAGCAGCGATTGGGTTCTCAAGGCTCCCGGCGTCATGTTTTTCCTAGCGATGGCAGTAAACGCCTTTACCGACAAAGGCGATGCCATTTTAATCCAGGAACCTGTCTATATGCATTTCAGGGAACTCATCCTGGCCAGCGGACGAAAGACAATCAGCAGTGACCTAATTCCGAAAGAAGACGGACGCTATTACATCGACTTTTCCGATTTTGAAAGGAAAATTCAGGAAAACCGCATCAAGCTTTTCTTTCTCTGCAATCCGCACAATCCCGTAAGCCGTGTATGGACTAGGGAAGAATTGGAAACGATTGGAGAAATCTGCCTAAAGCATCATGTCATCATCGTGAGCGACGAAATTCACAACGACTTCATCTTTCGCGGGAAGCACTTGATGATGGGAGCACTTTCCGAAAAGATTTCGGACATCACCATTTCCGTGACAGCACCGACAAAAACTTTCAATCTAGCCGGTCTGCAAATCGCCCACGCCTTTATTCCCAATAAAAAAATGAGGGAAGCGATTCAACATGAACTCGATGCCGTTGCCTACAGCCAGGTAAATGTCGCCGGTTTAATCGCCTCCGAAGCCGCCTACAAATACGGTGAAGAATGGTTGGACGCTTTGCTCAAGTATATCCGGGGAAACATCGATTTTACAAGTGAATTTATACGCAATCACCTTCCCGGTATAAAGCTCACGCCCGTCGAAGCGACCTATCTCGCCTGGCTGGATTTCAACGGATTAAAAAAATCGCCGACCGAAATTGACGACATCATTTTGCACAAGGCAAGGCTTTGGCTCAACAGCGGAGTGCGCTTCGGAAAATCGGGATGCGGATTTGAACGCATCAATTTAGCGTGTCCACGAGCAACGCTAGAAAACGCACTGAAAAGGCTTCAATACGCTTTTTACGGATAAATTAATTCTTTTCCGCAGCCTTTCGAAGCGCCTCTTCCAAGGACATCCCTGCATAATCCTGGGCAGAGAACAAACGTCCGCTTTTTCCATCTTCGAGCAAATTCCCGACAAGCGCGCCGGGAATCACCGAAGAAACATCGTTCGGGGCTTTGGGACCACCCAAATCCGTGCGCAGCCAGCCCGGATCCATCAGGTTCATCATCACATCCGATCCGTTTAATTTACAGGCAAAATCCCGCACAAACTTGGAAAGCGCCGCCTTGGCACAAGCGTATGCGGCAAGTTCCGGCTCATCGGCGATTCCACTGGTCGTGAGGAGCATCCGCCCGAAACCGTTTTGAATCATCTTCGGCAAAAAATGATAGACAATCTGGACTGGAGCGAAGAAGTTCACCGCCATCGCCTGCCGAAAATCCTCCAAAGAATTCTTTGTATAGTCCGAAAAATAACGGCTCATCTGCCCCGCATTATTGAAAACGATATCGACTTTCTGACCGGTCGCATCGATTTCCGTAAGCATGGCACGAACCGATTCGGGATTTTCCAAATCGCATTCCACCGGCAGCGCCTCGACACCGCGAATCCTGACAAGCGAAGCGGTCTCTTCCGAATGTTTCCGGGAACGACTCTGCAAAATCAGGTTTGCACCGAGCGAAGCCATTCGATTCGCAATTTCGCGTCCAACACCCCGAGAAGCTCCCGTTACCAGACACCAACGATTCTTGACGCTTAACATCTTTTACCTCTTTTATTTTTCACGTTGTACTTCGTATAAATTCATTTTACCAAAATTTTCAAGAATCGAACAGTTATAAATTTCATACGGGCATTGAGGTCCATCAAAAATATCCACCAGAGTTCCGCAATCGGTAAAAAAATCGCAAACTTCCATTCCATCCATTTTCAAAATATTTTTCTTCGTTTTCCCGATTCAAGCGTCTTATCCAAAGGAATTTTAAAACAAAACCATACGGAGAAAAAATGCCCAAGCAAAAACAGGAAAATTTTCCAAAAAGTCCCTACGCCAACCTGATGACGGATCTCATCTTCAAAAAGGTTTTCAACCCCGATAATGCATTTACAAAAGTGAATCTCATCAACCTGCTCAACGATGTTCTAAAACCGCAACTCGCCTCGCCCATCAAGGACGTTCTCTCGCTAGACAAGGAAATGAATTCCAGCGGCAGCAGAGCTTCAAGAACGAGCGTTTTTGACCTGCATTGCAAAGATTCCAAGAGCAGGACCTTCATCGTCGAGGTACAAATCAAGCAAATGGAATATTTCATCAAGCGATCCTTCTTTTACGCCGGGCAGGCAATCGTCCGACAAGGCGTTCCCGGTTATCGTTACGACTATAACTTCAGTCCCGTTTACGTCATCGCCATCAGCTGGCCAAATCTCTTCGCAGACAAACGCTACGTCCATCACCTTTCCCTCTGCGACATGAAAACACATACGCAAAACCGCGATTTCGCCAGTTTTACATTTCTCGAGCTTCAAAAATTTCCGGGAATCGGAACAGGCCGCGATGCGCTCCGCAACTGGATGTACCTTTTTCGCTATCTTCACACGCTCCAGAAATTGCCCGCCGAAATACAAAACAGCAAATTCTCACGATTGCTCAAGCTGACAAAAGTTGCTAAATTAAAAAAAGTAGAATTGGAAATATACGAGAAGGAAGTCATGAGCCTAGAATGGGATGAATACGCCGTCAAGAAAACACGCGAACGCCTCGACAGGGAACTTCGAGAAAAAGCGACAAGAGAAGGACTCGCCAAAGGATTATCCAAAGGTTTAGCCAAGGGGCTCGCAAAGGGTCTTGCAAAGGGTAAATCCCAAGGACTTGCGCTAGGAATGCGCAAAGGACTGACAGAAGGCGAAGAAAAAGCCAAGATCGAAATGGCAAAGAACCTCCGAGCAGAAGGGCTTCCGTTAGACGTCATTTCACGGTGCACAGGATTTTCCATGGCAAAAATCAAAAGGCTGAAATAGACTTATGGATGGAAATTCCCCAAAGCCCAGCGGAAAGGCAAAGATAATTGCGACAACGGGCATCGTATGCGCGATGGGCGGCTACATCTGCGGCGATAAAATCGATGAAATGAACAAGTTGGAACAAGCTAAACAACCTTACGAAATCGCTGATTCCCTCCTAGAAGACGCGATAAAAAAGCAAGCCGAATGGCTCAGAATCCAAGAACAGCTCCAATCGTCCATCTCTTCCTATAAAATCACGATCGATTCCCTGGAGCGCATCACCGACCAACTTGAAAATTACCAATACGCGCTCGAAAGCAAGAATCGAGAACTTCAACAGTGCGAAGCCAACACCGATACGGTTAAAAAGCAGAGCAAAATCATCGCCGAAGCTTATCAAAACGAACAACAGGAAGTGAAAATCCGGGACAACCAAATCGACAGCCTGGAAACTCTGGCAAAAAGCTATATAAAGGAAAATTTAAAACTTCAGGACAAATACGAGCTCCGCTCCCCTGTCAAAAATGAATTC
>CAVKXR010000245.1:0-3597 GCA_963660275.1 Oscillospiraceae bacterium | reverse complement strand
GAAGGTTTGAATTCAGAGAATTCATGATCAGCTTTTTTACATTTTCTTTCGGACTTTCGTCTTTATACCAGTCCACGACCAGATAGCGCTCCCGATTTTTTTGCAAACTTTCAAACAGCGATTTTGCCGACAGAATCACGCGCTGTTCTTCATTCCTGGTAAGTTTTTTCCCCATGACTAGCAAATCATAGATTTCCAGTTCTTCTTCGGAAAGCCCGATTGTCGCGGCACGATTATTTTCCTCTTTTAAAGACTCCACAAGCTTTACAAGCTGCTCGTAGTAATCTTCATTTTCTGTTCCGCCGGCATTATAGCGATTGATTATCGAGCGGAAACGCTCGGAAAACTTGACCCGTGTCGTGTTACGGTTAATCATCTGCACCAAGGCTCGTTCGATAAACTTTTTCAAGTCATCGATTTCTATCGCCTTGTATTTCGCCTGCTTGATTTCCTTGCGGAGCGCAACCGCATCCACTTTGGAAAGGTCAATGATTTTTGAACCGCAAATGTAATCCGCAGACGATTCAGCGACATTTTTTGTCACATTTGCATCAACCTCTACAGCCATTGACGAAACGCTGCCGTCGAGCAATTTTCCCATTCTTTCCCGAGCACGCATCACTTTTTCATCGCAAACCAAATGCGAGAAAAGCTTATACAGATAAACCAGCGGACGAAATTTGGGATTGTTCCAGTCGCGTTCAAAAATTTCCGGTTTAGACGCTTCATGTAAATTCATGAGCGTATTCAAAATCACCTTGAACTTTTCCGAATCTTCATCGACAGCGACAATTTTATCGTAGGCGATGCGCAAGAAGTCCAGCTTCTCAAGCGTCGATCCTTCATCCACAATCTCTTCAAGATTTATCCCGCGAGCAAGCAAGAACTCGTCCGCTTCGTTTACGCAAGAATCGATATAACCTACCAACTGTCCAACATCCTTCGCAGGAAATTCGGAATCATCCCCGACCGCATAGGCGGCGAGAGCCTGTTTCATGAACTTAAAAACATTCACGTAATCCACGATGATTCCGCAAGGCTTTCCCGGATACACGCGATTCGCCCGGGCGATTGCCTGCATCAGCGTATGATTTTTCATCGGCTTGTCCAGATAAAGCGTGCTCAGGTTCTTGACATCGAACCCGGTAAGCCACATCGAGCAGACAAACACAAGTTGCAGACAATCGTTCGGATCCTTGAAACGGTCCTCGATATCCTTGCCTTCGGGAGTTATCTCGTTCATCTTTGTGCGGTGCCGAGAAATATCCAGTCCCTGTCGCTTGAACTTTTCCACTTCATCCGCTTCTTCCGAAACGACGACAGCCATTTCGACGCGGTCCATATAGGCGAGAATCTTCGTCAGCTCTTCGCGTTTCTCATCCGTTGCATGGTTGCGTTCGACGGTAAAAGCCTTCTTTTCTTCTTTCCAATACTGTTGGACCTTGTCGAACATCTTGACCGCGGTAAACTTATCGACCGAGACGACCATCCCCTTTCCCAGAAAACCTCGCCGCGGGAAATGGTGCGCAATATCGCGAGCGATTTTATCCAAGCGTTCTTCGCGCTTGATGACCTCGAGAACGCGGGAACTCGAATTTTCAAGCAGTGCCGTTTCCGCATCGTTTAAGTTTTCGTTTTCAACGATTTCTAGAACATCGTCATCGAGAAAATTATTTTCCAAGCCAACTTCGGGAACGCGGCGGCTATAAAACAGCGGCACCGTGGAACCGTCTTCTACGGATTGCGCAAAATTGTATTCCGAAACGTAATCGCCAAACCACTGGTTCGTCAAGCGTTTCGCGCCAAGGAGAGGCGTTCCCGTAAAAGCGACAAAGTTCGCATTGGGAAGCGCTGTCCGCATGTTTTCCGCAAGCGTCCTGTATTGCGTACGGTGCGCCTCATCGACAAGCACAAAGATATCGTCTCGCTCCGAAAGGACCGGATACTTTTTCCCGCTCTCGTAACCGAACTTGTGGATGAGCGTAAAGACAAAAGGCTTGTTCCGCTGCAAGAACTCCCGCAACTGCGCGCCGTTTTTCGGCTGGCATTCCTCCTTGGGGCCGAGGACTTCCGTACGCATAAAGTTCTTGTGAATTTGCGAATCGAGATCTTCGCGGTCCGTCACTATCAAAAACGAGAAGTTCCCGGTAAACTTGCGGCGCACCTTTCTTGCGAACATCACCATGGAATACGATTTGCCGCTTCCCTGCGTGTGCCAGAAAACGCCCAGTTTCCCGCCGAGATTCTTGCGGTTCCTCACCGATTCGCACAGGTTATTGACGCCGATAAACTGATGGTTCTTGGCGATGATCTTGGTTTTCCGGTTTTCAAAGAGGACAAAGTTTTCGATATAGTCTATCAGGGTCGATTTTTTGAAAAGCCCGTTCACCAGATACTTCGCGCTTAGACCTTCCCCGCGGATGGACTTGCGATCGATTCTTTCGTTTTCGTTCGACTTGAGCCATTCGAAAAAGTAATCATAACCTGCATTGAAAGCACCAAGCCTCGTTTCTAGACCATTGGAAAGTACGCAAATCTGGTTGAAGGCAAAGAGATTCGGAATGTCTTTTCTGTAGCTCACCAAGTTCTTGTTGTAGGCTTCCTCGATCTTGACCACACCGTTTTTCAGTTCGATAAAGACAAGCGGAAGCCCGTTCACAAAAATCAGGATATCCGGGCGGCGGTAATTGAAGCGTCCCTGAATCCACATCTGCGATACGGCGGTAAACCGGTTGTTCCCGGGATTTTCAAAATCGACAAGCCGGACGCTCGCAAAATCGTCTTTTCCAGATTTGCGAAAGTTCACCCGAATTCCATCGCGGATTTTACGATACAGCCTGTAATTTGTCGTCTCCATGTCCGTTCCCGAAAAATCCCCGCTCAGCTCGTCGGCAAGCTTTTCCAGTATTTCAAAAGGAACGTCCGCATTCAAGCGCAACAGCGACTCTCGCAAGACTTTTGGCAAGACGCACTGTTTTTTTGACGTGCGCCCGGATCCGTCATCCAAATCGTCACGCGCTTCCGGAGACGGATTAGAGCGCAGAACCTCGTAGCCGAAATTCTCCGACCCCAGCATGTCAAGGATTTCCTGTTCAATATCGTCTTCGGAAATAAAGGACTTCATATTAGGAAACTAGATTTTTTTCCAAACAATTCAATCTATCATTTCCTTTTTGTCCTGTAGAAACAATGATTCGGGTCGATATACACCAGATAAAAAGTATTCGCGTCCAAAAAGAACTTTTCTTTCCCCACCGACACTTCCTCAGCATCTCTTGTTTTTGGGACAAAAAAGCCGACCAGCCGAAAATCCCCCTGCAAACGCCAACGGCACCATTCCACATCGACGGGAACATGTTTCGGCAAATCGACACACTTTTCCTTTAATGTAGATTCCGAATAGCACTCCAAAACATGACGCTTTCCCAATACAGCAGTTTGTTCCCAATACTTCCTTGAACTTTTTGAAAAATCCTTGAATTTGTCAAACAACATCTTTCTTTGTGTTTCTGAAATCGATGAAAAGTCAAGAAACCCCTCTTTCACTCTCGACGAGTCCAGAAACTTAAAATTGAACTTTAAAAGCGACGCTAAATC
>CAVKXR010000244.1:0-3623 GCA_963660275.1 Oscillospiraceae bacterium | reverse complement strand
CCCCAAATACTATTAAAAATAGTTTCCGAAGGAATATCGTCGAAAGAACAACAGGAAGCACGACCTCCCGGAAGAGCATCAAAGCCAATAACAACCTTTACTTGTGATGCCTTTTTCCACTTACTTAACCATCCGATAGTTTTTAAATACTCCTGAACAGTTAATTCCAACGGTTCTTTTTCAATCACCCAATCTTCAGACATCAAAGCATCTTGTGCTTTTTCCGTTAAAAGATTATATACCTTTCTTCTTTCGGCTTCACGGTTTTCTCCATTAGAAATCAACTCAGTAAATTTCCAAAGATCAATTCCTGTCTGCGCTTTAACCTTGTTCCTTACAGTAGCACAAGTAAATTCCCAAAGCGCCACCCATTCCGTTGAATCCGGCAAATGCCATCCAGCCGGACAAACTCCACGAATCACATCTCTGCCTTTCGATGTATTGCAACCATCGCAATCATCAAAAAAAGCAGCGGAATCCATCGCCGCCGACCATGTATAAAGTCTTCCATAATTGCATCTATCGTTTGCACACATGCTTCTTGCCGTTCCAATATCATAGTAGTAGTTCAAATTTTCCGCCATCCAAATCTGTTTTCCTATTTTTACCGTCCTATATGTTTGACCATCGCGGGCATCCGTAAAATGTCCCGCATAGACAAGTGCGACAGTAAAAAACAAAGCAATATATACTTTTTTCATCTTTCCCCCGAGAGAATTGAAATGGAATAAGCCTTTGGTCCCAAACGCAGAACTCTTTCCTGTTCGGAATCATGTGCCGAATTAAAAATGTCCCCTTCGCACCCGTTGATTTCAAGCAAAATCCTTTTATGTTCTACGAGTGCCGTGAGCAAAAGTCTCCTTTCGAAATCGGAACATTCCAAAAATTCGATCTTCGTATCCGCCCGCAGCTGCAACGCATTCCGCACAAGCGAATTTTCGTTTCCATTCCCTTTCAGAAACAGATTGCTTTCTGCCCCATTGTCCGACAGGAACGCCTCCTTTCTCGCAAGAAAGCCCTCCGTTCCCTTTATGCGAAATCGACATTTTTTGTCAGACGATTCCGAGAGTTCCGTCACAACCGCCTTGATAAAATAGTCCATCTTTTCTCCTTTGATTTGTCCGGAATTCACTTTTCAAGCCTCGTCCCATTCCAGTCCACGAAATCCGTCGGAAAGAAAACTTCCCCGATTTCGGATTCCGTGCAGCTGCCAAAGACATTCGGGATTCCGCCGGTATAGGCGCGAACCTGTTCCCTGCCAAAAATGGAAACCGCGTTGTCGATTGCCGTCACACCGTAAGCATCCGCATCCTTTTCCTTGCGATGCGCATCCGCATAGGCGAGCATTTCCTCCCCGTAGAGAAAACGCTCTTCGCCCTTGAATCCGACGACAACTGTGCAATAGGCTCTTGCCTCCGAGCGCATCCGGTAACGGACTGTTTCCGCGAAAGTCTCCACCCAAAGCGAATCGTCTGACGGAAGCTGGTAACCGAGCAGTACAAAGTGGCGCGCCTTGTCCATCAACACGCGGCTTTCGCGCTGGACCTCTTCCAAAAACGACGAGGGGTTTCCCTTCACCATCGTCTGCATGACCATCGGCGCGGAACTCGCAAAGGTTTCCGCTCCACAAGAAACGCATTCCAGCGAATCAAAATGCAACTTTTCCTTCCGCCATTTTTTTCCTTTTCCGTCCGGTTGAAATCGTCGTTTTCAAAGAGCGGAATCGGCAGCGGCGCATTCGTATGGGCATCCGAAAAGCCCCAACGGTCACCCAGGTAATACAATCCGTCCACACACCGGGCATTCCCTCCAGAGGGAACATCCATGCGCAAACAGGAATTTTCCAATGCGCCCGACAGGCGCTCCCGGCGCAGAACATTCCGAAAGCCGATACCAGGCATTCGCAAAAAAAAGTCCAATCCAGTCGTATTCATCGCGAAGTTCCCGAATGCGATTTCGGTAAATGCTATCGGAAGCCGGCAACCGAAAGGCTTTTTTCGCTGCGGCGAATTCCGATTCCGAAACTGAAAAGCGATCATCTCCTAGACATTTGCCGTCTCCCAAAATGGCCAGGAAATTTTCCATTTGCAAAAGGTCTTTTTCAGCAAAGCCAAGAAAAATCTTCGGTAACGGCAAGCGGTTTTCCGAAACAGCGAGTTTTCTAAAAAACTTGGACTGCGTATCGGTCTGCGGCATTCCGAGCGATGCTGTCGCCCCTGCACCGATAAAGACGAGCGTCTCGCTCCAAGGGTTTAGAAAATCTTGCATTTCGTATGTCTCCGAGCAGTATCTATAAAATAGCCGCGCAACAAAACATAAGAAAAAAAACGTTGTCAAGAGTTTTTGGAAAATTTATCCGAAAAGGCTTTCCCGTCCCCAATAAGGAAAATTTTTAGCCGACGGAAAGAGATAATTACCACGCTTTCTTTTATCCGAAAGAAAATAGTTTAAATTTCACTATATAAACAGGAAAGATTTTTAATGACACAAATAACGATACTTGCCACATTTCTGCTCATATTCGGGATAGTGGCGTGTTCCAGCTCGACGACCCCAATCGAGGACAACGAAGATTTTGCCGAAAGTTCGAGTTCTTCCAAAGGCAGCAACTTTTCTAGTTCAACCATAAAAAATTCTTCATCTAGCATAAAAGACGGCGACGAAGAATCTTGCCTAGGCGAACCCGGCAAGACATGGGGCGGCACAACGGCAAAGGAATTCGCCTGTGGCCATGGAACAAAGCAGAGCCCTTACATCATCCTAACCGCCGAACAGTTGTCAAAGCTATCCTTTATCGTCGGGGCAAAAGATTCCAACTACAATTCGGACTCTTATTTTAAATTAGGCGCAGACATTATCCTTCACGAAGAAAAACTTATCGACGAAAATGGAGCGCTAATCGCCGACTCTGCGAAGCTCATCAAGTGGACGCCCATCGGAAATTCCACAGTTAGCTTCGCCGCTCACTTTGACGGAGACGGTCATTCCGTAAGCGGCATATTCATCAACACTTCCAGTACCCACAACGGACTCTTTGGAAACGTCTCGGGAATCGTCCAAAACGTTTCCATAAAAAATTCCTGGATCAAGGGTGGAAAATATACGGCAGGCATCGTCGGATACAATGTCGGCACAATCGAAAACACAGAAAACGAAGCCAGCGTCACAGGAACCGATGAATGCGTAGGCGGCATTGTCGGCAAGACAGACGAAAAGCAATACAAATATAATTCCGTCCTTAAAGACGTATCGAACAAGGGCGTTATCACCGGAAAAAACAATGTCGGCGGTATCGCCGGATGTGCCTCAGCCGTCTCGATAAACGGAGCAGACAACGAAACAGAAATCAACGGTCAACATCTTGTCGGCGGAATCATCGGAGGAATCGGTTCCTACTCCAAAAACGACATCAAGAAGGTCAAGAACAGCGGAAAGGTTTCCGGGAAAAATTTTGTCGGTGGAGTAGCGGGACATTGCGGAGGAAGTCTCAACGCATCAGCCGGGACAATTTCCTGTTACAAATTTTATTCCTGCGGCTCCATCAACTACGCTCACAATTCAAGTGGCATCACAGGAGAAAACGGCACAGCTGGAATCCTCGGCGCTGCGTGTTACGCCAACCT
>CAVKXR010000243.1:0-3644 GCA_963660275.1 Oscillospiraceae bacterium | reverse complement strand
TACCTGTGGAGCTCGGACGGCAGCGGCTCCTACGAAGTCTCCGACATGCCGAAAGAAAGCGTGGGAACGAAAATCACGCTCTACCTGAAGGACGGCGAGGATTTCCAGGATTTCACGACCGAATGGAGCATCGAAAGCATCGTCCGCAAGTATTCGGAATTCGTCTCCTACGGCATCTACCTGCACCACGAGCCGACGAAGAACGACAAGGGCGAAATGGAGACCAAGGAACCGACCCGCCTGAACGACAAGCCGGCGCTCTGGCGCCAAAGCGCGAAGGAAATCACGGAAGAGCAGTACAAGGAATTCTACCCGACCGTCTCGCACGACGGCGGCGAACCTCTCGCCTGGAAGCATTCCCACGTCGAAGGCTCCCAGGAATTCTGGACGCTCGTCTATGTGCCGGCAAAGGCTCCGTTCAACATCTGGCAGAACGACCGCATCACGGGATTAAAGCTCTACGTCAAGAAAGTCTTCATCATGGACGACTGCAAGGATCTGCTTCCGCCGTGGCTGCGCTTTGTCCGCGGCGTCGTCGATTCCGAGGACCTGCCGCTGAACGTCTCCCGCGAGATTCTCCAGTCGAACAAGATCATCACGACGATTCGGAAGAACGTCATCAAGAACGTCCTCGACATGCTTTCCGAAATCAAGGAAAAGGACCGCGAAAAATACGAAGCCTGGTGGCGTGAACTCGGCATGGTCCTGAAGGAAGGCTTCTACATGAACTGGGAACATCTCGACGAGCTGAAAAAGCTCACGCTCTTCAAGTCGAGCAAGTCCGGCGACAAGTTCACGAGCCTCGAAGAATACGTCAAGAACATGCCGAAGGAACAGAAGGAAATCTACTTCCTCATCGGCGAGAACAAGGACGCGGTGGCGACAAGCCCGATTCTCGAAGCCTACAAGAACAGGAACTTCGAAGTGCTGCTCCTTTCCGACCCGATCGACGAGTTCATGATGAATTCCCTCACGGAATTCGACGGGAAGAAGTTCCACGATATAAGCCGCGGCGACGTCGATTTCGAAAAGACCGAAGAGGAAAAGAAGTCGGAAGAAGCTTCCAAGGTCGAATACAAGGATCTCTGCGCCGAACTCCAGAAGGACCTGGACGCGAACATCAAGGAAGTCCGCGTATCAAGCCGCCTAAAGGACAGCCCGTGCTGTCTCGTCACCGACGAATCCGCGATGAGCCATCACATGGAACGCATGATGGCGGCGATGGGACAGGGCGTCACCAAGTCCAAGCGCATCCTCGAAATCAACCCCGAGCATCCGATTTGCAAGATGCTGAAGGAAAAGGCTTCGAAGAAGGAATCGCTCGAAGACTGGCCGCGCGCCCTTTACGGACAGGCGCTTCTCGCCGAAGGTTCTCCGCTCGAAAACCCGGCGGCATACGTCCAGGCGATAAACAAGCTGCTTTCCGCGCAGATTCATTAATCCGACATTTTCTGTCACAAGACCGTCTTATCTTTTAGGGCGGTCTTTTTCCTTTTTGATTATGCCCACACCCGAAGAATGTCTCGTTTCCGCGCAAAAACTGCTGAAAGAATTTTTTGGATTTAAATCCTTCCGCCCGGCGCAGGAAGCGGTTCTCAAGAACCTTTTCCTCGGAAAGGACACGCTCGCGCTTCTCCCGACAGGCGGCGGGAAATCCATCTGCTACCAGATTCCCGCGCTGCTCTTTCCGGGAACGTGTATCGTCGTCTCCCCGCTGCTCGCGCTGATGAAGGACCAAGTCGATGCGCTTTCCGAATGCGGCATCCGGGCGGCAGCGCTCAACAGCCATACGCCCAAGGAAGAATCGGCGAAGATTCGGAGCCTTGCCCTGCGCGGCGAACTGAAGCTTCTCTACCTTTCCCCGGAACGCATCCGGTTCGAACTGGACTTTCTGCTTTCAAAAATCAGGATTTCCCTATTCGCGATCGATGAAGCGCATTGCATTTCACAATGGGGGCACGACTTTAGGCCCGAATACGCCGAGCTTCACACACTTCGGGAACGCTTCCCCACTGTTCCGCTGGTCGCCCTGACCGCTACCGCCGACGCCGTCACGCGCGAAGACATTTTGACTCAACTCGGGATTCCTCGCGAAAACATCGTGCTTTCAAGCTTCGACCGCCCGAACCTGAGCCTTTCGGTAAAACTCAACTACCGCAAACGGGAAAAGCTTTTCGAAATCGAGCGGTTCATCGAAAAGCGCAAGAAAGAAAGCGGGATAATCTACTGCCTTTCGCGCAAAGGCACGGAATCGCTCGCCAGGGAACTTAATTTGTGCGGAATCCACGCCGAAGCCTACCACGCGGGTCTCGACGCCGAAGAACGCATCCGCATCCAAGAAGATTTCCTGAACGACAAGGTCAAGGTCATCTGCGCCACGACCGCTTTCGGCATGGGAATCGACAAGTCGAACATCCGGTTTGTCATCCATTACAACACGCCCAAGAACATGGAAGGCTACTACCAGGAAATCGGACGCGCCGGACGGGACGGGATGCCTTCGGACACGCTCTTTTTCTATTCCGATTCCGACATGGTGCAGCTTGCGAAATTCGCCGAGGAAAGCGGCGAAAAAGAATTGCAGCTCGAAAAGCTCCGACGCATCGAACACTACGCGACAAGCCCGATTTGCCGCAGGCGCATTCTCCTCAGCTACTTCGGCGAAACTTTCGACCATGATTGCGGCAACTGCGACATCTGCAAAAATCCCCCGCAACGCTTCGACGGTTCGATACTCGCCCAGAAGGCTCTTTCCGCGATTGTCCGAACGCGCGAATCGGAAAATTCCCAGATGATCATCGACATTCTCCGGGGAAACCGTTCTTCCGCGCTTCTCGAAAAGCATTACGACGAACTCAAGACTTACGGAGTCGGAAAATCCACACCGCCGGCAAAATGGAAAGCCTACCTGATGCAATTCATTCATCTGGGAGCAATTTCAAAAAGCTACGCTCCGGGCGAACATCTTTCGGTAACGCCCTACGGCTGGAGCGTTCTCCGCGGAGAAAAGAAACTGGAACTTGCGCTCGTCAAGGACCGCGACGATTCTCCTGCGAAGTCTCGCTTTAAGCTTTCCGATTTCGATGAAAAGGACGAACTGTTCGAAACGCTGCGGGAACTCCGCAAGGAAATCGCCCAAAAGGAAAATGTCCCCGCCTACCTCATCTTCAGCGACAAGGTTCTTTCGGAAATCGCCGAGCAGAAACCGACAAGCCTCGACGAGTTCGCGGAAATTCCGGGCGTTGGAAATTTCAAGCTGAAAAAATACGGGGAAATCTTTATCCGGGAAATCTGCCGTTCAATGTGATTGGTGTTGAGTGTAGCGGAATCAGGAAACAGGAATTAGTGGCTAGCAGTTGAAATGGGACAAGGGACACGGAATACGGTTTGAGGAATGAGGGACGAGGGGCGTCTGAGCGAGCTTTTTCTTCGACGTCATTCATCAGCATATCGCTCTACTTGTCATTGCCGGGCATAGACCCGGCAATCTCTCCAAGCTGTCATTATCGGGCTTGACCCGATAATCTCTGAAAAGAGATTCCCCGGTCTGCGTCCGCCGCGGCGGACAAGCCGGGGAATGACTTTGGACTGCGTGGCCTAGGGGGTGGTTGCAAGGTAGGGGGAACCTTGGCCTTTCGCAACTC
>CAVKXR010000242.1:0-3650 GCA_963660275.1 Oscillospiraceae bacterium | reverse complement strand
GGGACAGGCTCCCGGCGGCGTGGCGTCTCGGCGGATATTCCGTCCTGGATTTGGCGGAACTTGATTTTGTGTCGGTGCCCGGCGATACGTTGCGAGTTCGGATTCTGGAATTTGCGGACGATGTTTCCGCGCTTGCGTTTTACCTGAACAGCGGCCTTGTGCAGGAGACATTGCCGGTCGTCGTCGGGGACTTTCGGGAGCTTGCCATGCGTTCGGGACGGAGGCTCTTTGTCTTTCGCTACGGAGGCTTGCGGAATTACGGACGGGCGGAGTTGGAACGTTACGTACAAAGTTTTCCGGGTTACCGCTCGGGGCTTCCGCAGGAGTTTCTGAGCCTTCCGATAGCCCAGCGTGTTTCCGGGGAGACGTCTATCCAGGTTCGGGATTTTTTAGGAGTTCCCGCTGACTTTTCAATGCTTGTACAGGGATACCGCGGCGACGATGTTTCGTGGAATGCCGCCCGCAGCTGGAAGTATGTTTCGTCGGATTCCTGGCGGGCTTGGATTCTCGGGCTTCAGCGGAAAGGTTCGGACGTTTTGTTTGCGGCGGATACGGTTCGGTTCGATGCCGGGGCGGGGACATCCGGGATGGCTCTCCGGCTTCCGGGCGGTCGTGTCGTCTGTGTCTGGGGATTCCTCTCTGCGGAATCGCTCCAAAAACGTTTTGAAAATGTCGCCCGCAGCGTCTATGGTTCCCCGGAATAGTTAAATTTAGATTATGGCACAAATCGATATTCTTGCAGAAACAATTCTTGAAAAGCTTCGCACCGTTTCCCAGGCGGAGACGGTCATCGGAAAGCCTATCCAGGCGGGGGCGACGACGGTGATTCCCGTGAGCCGCGTTTCGATGGGCTTTGGGCTCGGCGGAAAAAAGGACGATGCGACGGCTTCCGGCGGGGGCGTCTCGATAAACCCGGTCGCGTTTGTCGTCGTTTCGGGTGACGATGTCCGGGTGATGCCGATTGCAAAGGACAATTCCATCGTGTCGAAAGTCGCGGACCTCGTGCCCGACGTTCTTTCTGCGTTCAAGGGAAAATCCTCTTCGGACGCCTAGGCTTTTTCGAGGCTTGATTTTTCTATATTCCATTCTGTTCAATTTAACCTAGGGTGCTTATGCGCTTTGTGAATCTTTTGAAAAAATCTGTACTCCCTGTGATGCTTTGCTCGGCGCTCGCTTCTGCGCAGCTCGCAAACGGAAAAAATTTTGACGTGATCCGGGTCGGCAAGACGGGAATTTCGCAGGCCCACGTCGATAGTCTTGCGGATGCGCTCGAAAAGGCCCAGACTCGCGGACGAGCTGTTTCCGTACCGGACGAGGCGAAAAAGCAGCTTCGCTGGGCCGTAATCGACAACCTGGTCGGGCAGGAACTGGTGAAGCTCGAAGCGAAGGCTCTGGGCATCAAGGTGCCGAAGAACCGCATCGACAGCGTCGCGACGCTTTTCAAGAGCCAGTATCCGAGCCTGGATGTCTTCAACAAGGAACTGAAGAAGAACGGCATCACGGAAAAGCAGTTCAACGAACGCATCGAGCAACAGCTCCAGAGCGATCTCCTGCTCGAAACGAAGGTTCCCTATCCGGCGGAGCCGACCGAAAAGCAGATTGCCGCCTACTGGGAGCTGAACAAGGGAAAGGTCCCCATCAACGATACGATCAGCGGCGCGCGCATTCTCCTGAAGAACAAGAAGGGCGAATCGAAGCAGGCTCTTGCGGACAAGAAGGAGCTTCTGAAAGGTCTTGCTGCGCAGGTCCGTCTGGGCAAGGCGAGCTTTGCCGTTCTCGCGGCGCAGTATAGCGACGATGCCGATGCGAAAAAGACGGGCGGTGTGATGAACAAGTTTGTCGCGAAGTCCAAGGGTGCGGATTTTGAAAAGGCGATAGGCAAGCTTTCCGTGGGTGACATCTCGGACGTATTCTCCACGAACGAAGGCCTCCAGATTTTCATGCTCACCGAAAAGAACGACGGCAAGTTTGAAAACTACAAGGTGCAGATCGACTACATCTTGCGCGTGCAGGCGGAACAGGAACGCCAGATGAAAATCAAGAGCTACCTCGACGAACTTGCGAAAAAATACACGGTCAAGTACCTGAACAAGGATTACACGCCGGAAAACGCAATCGGAGGAGCCAAGTAATGGCCGCTACGTCGCACACAGGGCTTGCCGAACTCCGCGTGAGAATCGACAGGCTCCGGGGGTATCTTTGACCTCGGGTCTAAAGAGGTTGAACTTTCCGTTTTAGAAAAGCAGTCCGGCGACCCGGAACTTTGGAATGACCAGGAGAAGGCGCAGACCCTTCTCAAGAAAATCACGTCTTTGAAGAAAATCATCACCGAATGGAACGAAGCGTCCTCTTCGTGTGATGACCTTTCCGAGCTTTACGAGATGGCGAAGTCCGAACCGGATTCCCAGGAGCTTTTCGATAGCGTCGAGAAGGAATACGGGGAACTGGTCAAGCGGGTCGATGAAATGGAATTTCGTCGGATGCTTTCCGGGCCGGACGATGCGTGTCCTGCGCTGCTTTCGATTCATCCGGGGGCGGGCGGGACCGAGGCGCATGACTGGGCGGAAATGCTTTTTCGCATGTATAAGCGCTTTCTCGAACGCGAAGGCTTGGATTTCAAGGTTATCGACGTGCAGGAAGGCGAAGAAGCCGGGATTAACAGCGCGACGATCGAGATTAATGACGAATACGCCTACGGGCTTCTCCGGTCGGAAATCGGCGTGCACCGTCTTGTCCGGATCAGCCCTTTCGATGCGAACGCTCGGCGGCATACGAGCTTTTGCGCGGTGTTCCTCTACCCGGAACACGAAGATATCCAGTTCGAAATCAATCCGGCGGACATCCGCGTGGATGTCTATCGTTCATCGGGTGCCGGTGGGCAGTATATCAACAAGACGGATTCCGCTGTCCGCATGACGCATATTCCGACGGGAATCGTCGCCAGCTGCCAAACGGAACGTTCGCAGATCCAGAACCGCGCTACCGCGCTCAAGATGCTCACGACGATGGTCGCAGAACATTACCGGCAGGAAGAAGAAGCGAAACGCGACGCCCGGCTTGCCGAAAAGAAAAAGGTGGAATGGGGTTCGCAAATTCGGAGTTACGTTCTGCAGCCTTACCAGCTGGTCAAGGATTTGCGTACAAATGAAGAAACTTCGGATACGGCAGGCGTTCTCGACGGAAAGATCAAGCCGTTTATCAACGCTTACCTGCTGAGCGCTTCCCAGGCGGATTCCTCGGCGACTTAATTTGTTTGAAATCCATATCGGAAAGCTGCGATGAATCGATTCGCGGCTTTTTTGTGCAAAGCGGGACGATGTTATCTTCCGGCTTTTCTTTCCCATGTCATTCCCACGGCTCCTTATAATGTCATTCCCGTGCTTGTCCGCCGCGGCGGAAGCAGACACGGGAATCTTCGTACGAGATTACCGGGTCAAGCCCGGCAATGACAGGTTAGCAAGCTTGCCGGGTCTCAGAGCTTAGTTGAGAAAACTTAGATTTGAGACCTGCTGACATTTAAGTTCTCGGGACGAGTTTAGCGGAACACGGGACGCGGGAACTTGAAGCGAATAGATTTTAAACTTTCAACTATTAACTATCCACTATCAACTAATCCCTATTCCCTGACAACTCTAACCACTGTCCACGGA
>CAVKXR010000241.1:0-3666 GCA_963660275.1 Oscillospiraceae bacterium | reverse complement strand
CGCCTATCTTTGGACTGTTCCCGAATCCGAAAATATCGCGGACACATCGAAGGCGATTCGGTCTGCGGATTTTCTGCTTTATGCGGCGAATGATTCCTTGACCCTGAATCCGTGCGAAAAGGATTACGCCTCGGGAAAGACGACCTGTTCTTCGACGGAGCTTTCGCATCCGACGGCAAAGGTCACTTCGGATGCGGTCCGGGGATTTTTCTACGTCAAGGTTTCTTCGCGTTTCCCGGTTAAAGATCTTCCGCTCGGGATGCAGGTGAGCGAGAGTGCGACGCCTGTCGTGTTCCGCTATTATACTTTCTATGTCCCGCGCCTGGAATACTCCTATGTGAATGCCCTGGGCGATACGGTTGTCATCGATTCGACGACCAGGCTTTCTCTTCCGGTGGATTCGTCGATGACGGTGACCGTTCGCGCGGTGATACCCGTGGGGCCTTCAGCCGGAAAGACGGATACGACGATAAACAAGCGAGCCTTTTATCTGGAACCGATTCGCGGTGCGGAAAATTTGAAGTTCACGACGCTTGCCGGCGATTCGACGGATAGGGTCATCCTGGAAAAAGGCGTCGGGCATTTTTCGATTCGCTCGACGGGGGCGGTTTCCGGGGCTAGCTTTGTTTCCAAGGGGCTTGTCAATCCTTCGGATTCGACTTTCTTTGTGGAAGAGGTTTTTCCTGGGAAGTTCGCGTTCGAAAATCCCTATCTGCCGACTCTCGACAGCGCCTTTATCTATGATGCGGACGGCGACGGCAAGGGCGACAGCATCATCGCGTATTTTTCGGGCAAGACGGATTCCGTTTCGTGGGACAACATCTTTTATGTTTTCCCGAACGGCGCTTCCCGAAAGGAGTTCTCGGGCGAATACAAGCGCAGCCAGAACGGCGGGCGGATGGAACTGCTCGATGTGAAAACGTCGCTTTCCGAAACGCTCGGCGACGGGGAACTGGAAGTTTTTGTCAAGTCGAAGCTGAGCGGGACGTTGGCGGGGCTTTCGACCGTCCTGGAAGACAGAATCGGACCCGTAATCCTCAAGGCGACGCTTATCGAAGGCGTTTCCGGTGCGCGCGATACGCTTGTTCTCGATTTCAACAAGGCTCTGGATACCGCATTCTCGGCGGGTTCCGTGCTGCGGCTTTCGAATGGCGACAAGGTGCGGATTGAAGCGGTTTCGAAAAATGGCAAGCGGTGGACGGTGACGACCGTTCCGGGGACGGTGAAAGTCGGGGATTCCCTTTCCGTCGTTTCCGGGCTTGGCGATCTCGGGCTCGTGACCGCCGATGGAAACTTTGCGACTTTCAACTTGCCGGCGAAAGTGACAAGTGCGGGACGTGTCTATCTTTCAAACGAGAACAACGGATTTTTCGATTCCGATGCGGACGGGCGGATGGATTCGGTGACGGTGGGATTTGAAAATCCGATAACCGCAGAAGACCTTGAAAATATGCGCCTCCAGTTTTTCTGGAAGGATTCCGCCGGAAACGAGCTGATTATTTCGCCTTCGTCCAAGGATTTGGTGATTTCTGCGGATGGCAAGATGGTTTCCTACAAGCTTTCCGAAGCGGAACAGGCCAAGGTCAAAAAAGGCCTTACGTCTATCGACGATTCCAGAAGCTACGGGTATGCGGCTCTTGAAAATATTTCCGTCGTAAACGGGGATACCGTTTCCACGTTCCAGTATCTCGACATGAACGATCGGATTCCTCCTGTAATCCGTTCCACGTTCCTCTCTCCCGAATCGCGGAACAGCCGCAAAGCGGACCGCTTGACCGTGAAATTTTCCGAGTCAATCGACGTGAGCGAAATTTCCAATGCGAATTTCCTCGGATTTGTCATCGACGGCGACACCGTATTCTTCGACTTTTCCCATGCGGACTGGAACGAGGACCGGACGGAAGTGCGTCTTTCTGTCGCATCGGGTGAAAAGCTTCTGTCCCGCGCGAACCCGAACGATTCGCTGTTTATTGTCGCCTCGGCGGTTTCGGATATTCGGGGAAATTTCGTCGGGAACAATTCCCGCCTGGTCGGCGTCGAAGGAGATCCGCGCGTCGTGATGGAAACCGCTTCGATTGCCGCTGTCGATAGAGCCGGGCTAGATGTGGACGGTCCCGCTTTCACCGAGAGCCTGCTTCCGAAGGGAACTTCGACTGGAAAGGCGATGGAAGGGACGCTCGGCGTGATGCTCGATATTGCCTTTGCGACGATCTTTGACGATTCGACGGGTGAAAATCTGGACTTGGAAAAGGTCGGTCTGAGCTGGTCGATGGAAGTTTACACGAATCTGGGAAATTTTGTCGCCGGCGGTCATGGGAAGATTCGGTGTGACGATCCCGACTTTTCCGGAAACTGCTTTGAAAATGCCAAAAGGCTTTACCTGCGCTGGAATATGCGTTCCGCTTCGGGGCGGAAGGTCGGCGTGGGAGCCTACCTTGTCCAGTTCCACTTAAAGGTCTATGGGCAGAAACATTCCTATACCTATGATAAAATCTTCAAATGGGGCGTTCACGGCGGCAAGGCAAGCCTTGCGCTTGACGACTAACCGGAGGAGGATACCGCTATGAAAAAGATCAAACAAGTATTTTTCGCTTTGGGACTGGCCCCGTTCCTCTCCGTGTTCGCCTATGCGGAACCGGCTATCAATACTCCCTACAACCCTGCGACGGGTGTCTGGATCCAGCAGGTAGGCGACCTGTATCCTTCGGCAAGCACCAAGGAAACCGTTTATTATACGCGTTATTCCCAGCAACAGAGCGCCAAGGCTCTCGATTATTACTACGATGGCAACGGTTACCTCAAGCTTTCGAACAAGAGGCTTCTTTGCAGGACCCGCGGAGCGGACGGCATCGTCCACCACCCGGACGGGGACCTCCTTGTCGCCGGGCAGGACTACAACGAGATTTATAAAGTCAAGATGAATGCGACGGATACGCTTTCGTCGAAGTGCATCGCAAAAACCGTTTCTTCGGGAGTCGGCGCCTCGACATTCCATTTGATGATGAACCCGGACAATACGGTTCTCTGGTCGGCGGGCATTCCCGGAAACCTGATCCTGTTTGAAACGGATTCGACGACATCGGATCGCCTGAGCAAGATTCGCCAGGTGACAGTCTATGGCTCCGTGTCGAACATCACGACGCTTCTCTGGGACAATTCCGGCCAGGCGTTCTATACGCGTTCGAGCAATTTGGGAACGATTTCCCGTAATTCGAACAGCAACGCCCAGTTTGGAATCATTACGGATACGCTCTGCAATGTCAAGACAAAACCCTGCCCGGCAAAGAACATCACCGGTTTGAAGACCAAGACGCTGATCGATTCGCTGAAAGGCGCACACGGGGCGAGCTTTGACGAATATTCGAATACGATTCTCCTGTTCGGCGATTCCCACATTGTGCAGATAGACCCGAAAACGCGCAAGGTGATTGCGGACGTCGATTTGCGCAAATATCTGTTTTACGATGACAAGATGACGGGAAGCTTCTCGGCGAACTGGGCCGAAGAAAAAGGTTATGCGATTAGCGGAACCAATGAAATCCGTTGGCTTTTGGACCAGGGAACCGCTGACCACAAGGGACATATCTTTGTCGCTTCAAACTCCGGGCATTTGATTTTCCTCGATTACACGTCAAATCCAAACAAGCTGATCGATAACAACATCCT
>CAVKXR010000240.1:0-3683 GCA_963660275.1 Oscillospiraceae bacterium | reverse complement strand
GTACATGGCGGATGAACTTGAAATACAGGAAAAGTTGAAATGAACCTGGTTGAACTTTCAAAAGAAATTTCCTATGCGCTGCGCCACGCCCCATGGGAATACAAACTCGTACTTGACAAGCAAGGCTTTGTGCCTATAACGCAACTACTTAACGCATTGAACGAATCAGGTAATTACGACCATAAAATAACAACAGCTGATTTAGAACAAATTATCAGAACATCCGAAAAAAAACGACATGAAATTGTAGGCGACAGGATTCGAGCCCTTTACGGGCACACTACACCGCAGGCAATCAAAAAGGAACCTGGAATACCACCAACAGTTCTCTATCATGGGACATCGCATAAGGCTCTGCCTAAAATTCTGGAAGAGGGACTGAAACCGATGCTGCGGCAACACGTTCATTTATCCACCGATGTGGAAACAGCCTCTCGCATCGGAAAACGTCGGGATTTAAATCCTGTAATTTTAAAAATCAATACGGTTGTGGCTCGAGAAGCTGGCATTCAATTCTATATTGGCAACAAAAAAGTTTGGCTATGCGAGGGATTGCCACCGGAATTTTTGAAAGTGTAAGCAAGAGCAAAAGATGTTGAAAAAATCGTCGGGAACAACTAAAAATTCCGGCAAATATAAAAAGCAATTTTTATAAGCGTCAGAGCAGCACCGCGGCGCTCCTCGATTTCATCAAATGGATCAAGTGCCAGACGTTCAATCCGGCAGAAAAACCCGAAATGCTAGCCAAGTGCGCAGAGAGCGGCTCGTTCACCCCGGAGCTTCTCATCGGGATGGCGGTCGCCTTCGTCTCGGGAATCTTCGCGCTCAAAGCTCATGAACTTCGTCCAGAAGGGAACGTTCCACTACTTTGCCTATTACCTGTGGGCAGCGGGAATTTTAGGGCTCGTGTTTATTCGGTAGGGGAAAATCGGCATTCCGGACGGCGGGATTTTTTCGCCCTTTTTCGAAAACTTTAGATTTTCAGACACCAAAACTTTGGATTTTATCTATATTAGACTTTATATTTTCACAATCTAAAACTTTAGATTTCCAAGGCGAGGCTCCCGTTGTCCATTGAACGAATTGCCAAGAAAGCGCTTCTCCGTCTTGCGGGACAGTTTCCCATCATCGGAATCGTAGGACCGAGGCAGACGGGAAAATCTACCCTAGCCAAGACAACCTTTCCCGAAAAAAGGTACATCTCTTTTGACGACAAGTCGATGCGCGAAATGGCTTCCGCAAATCCAAAAGATTTCTTGCAGGCTTTCCCTGCCGGTGCCGTTTTTGACGAAGCGCAAAAAGTTCCCGAAATTTTCGATGCGGTCAAGCTTGCCGTAGATAACGGAGCCTTTACTCCCGGAAAGTTTGTCCTGACAGGTTCAAACCAGTTCAAGCTCAAGGAAAACATGAGCGATTCCCTTGCCGGACGCGCCGGATTTGTCAAGCTGCTCCCCTTTTCGAACGAAGAGCTTGCATCCGCAAACGCCTTGTCAAGCAATCCTTACGAAACAATTTTTAAGGGCTGCTACCCGCCACTTTATGACAAGGAAAAGAAGTTTCTGCTAGACGATTGGTTCGACAGCTACATCGACACCTATCTTGATCTGGATGTCCGATATCAAATCAACGTAAGCAATTTGCCGACTTTCAAAAAATTTGTCCGGATCTGCGCACTCCATTCAGGACAGCTGCTTTCCATGGAAAGCATCGCGAAGAATCTGGGAATTTCCGCTCCTACCGTAAAACAATGGCTTTCCGTCTTGGAGTCTTCCTTTCTGATTCACTTTCTGCAGCCCGATACAAACAACCTCGGACGTTCCCTGGTCAAAACGCCCAAGCTATACTTTACCGATACAGGATTGCTCTGCCATCTTTTGGGTATCGATTCGCCCGAAGAACTCATCTTGAGCAAATACAGAGGCGCCGTCGTAGAAACATTCGCCGTCTCGGAACTGACAAAGAAACGCACCAATCAAGGCAAAAGCCCGAACCTCGCGTTCTTCCGGGATTCGAGCGGTCTTGAAATGGATATCGTCGCCGACTGGAGACATTCCTTTTCCGTCGAAGTCAAAAGTTCGATCGAAGCAGAACACAAGCTGTCCGCCGGAGCAAGAAAATACCTCGCTTTGCGGGGTGACGCGAATTTCAAAAGCAAGGTCTTTTATCTCGGAGACTTGACATGCGAAATCAACGGCATCCAGTATGTTGGCTGGAAGGACTGGGGAAAGGGGGAATAACGGGCGAAAGCCAAAAGGATATGGGAACGCATTCGATTTCAAAGCCTTCCTTTTGGACGGTTTTTGATTCAAAGCGAGTAACGACCTGCAATCTTTTGACCGGATAAACCTTGGTAAACTTCACCAGGGATTCGATTTCACGCTCAAATGTTTCGACATTTTCCAAGGAATAACACACCTGAACAGCGAGTTCTTCCGGAACGACAAAATCCACCTCGTAACCTTTGACATTGTAAAAATAGCAGCTGTCGCCATAGCGTTTGCGCATGTTCACGGCAACGATATTTTCGAGAAGCGAAGTTTGCGGATCGAGCAAGAACAGGGAAAGAATGCCGTTATCCACAAAGTAATACTTTCGATTGCTTTCTTTGTCCTGGAGCTTTGCCTGATAATTTTCGAACGGCAATAGAAGCCAGGAATCTTGCATATACCGAACATAATCGATGCAGGAATCCACGCTCAGCTTTCTTCCGACCGCGGAAACGACGTTCGACATGCGGTTGTAGGAAACGGGCTGCTTGACACTCTCGGCGAGTTTCTTGACGAGGATTCTCAAAGAAAAATCGTTACGGATCTGATGACGCGTCACGAGATCGCCAAAGAAAATCTTGTTGAAAAGTCCGGAAAGCCAACTCCGCTTGTCCAAAATTTCGGACAGTTCCGGCAGACCGCCAAACATGAAATATTCCTCAAACAGCCTGTCGATTTTTTTGCGATTTTTAACCAAGAAGTTTTTTTCCGAAGGATTCAGTCCCGAAGCCTTCAAAAATTCCGGAAACGAATAGGGATAAACGTTTTGAATCAGGTAGCGACCACCGAGAGTCGTAGCGATTTCCGCGCTGAGCATCTTTGCGTTGCTCCCGGTGATAAAAACCCTGTATTTTTGGTCGGCAAGTCTCCGCGCGAACTTTTCCCACCCATTCACAATCTGGATCTCGTCCAAAAAAAAGATGGGCCTATCATCGTAAAGTTCCTCGAAACAGATTTTGATTAAGTCCAAGTCGCTCGTCTGAATGTTTTCGAGACGATCATCTTCAAAGTTAAAGTAGAGCATCTCTTCAGGCTTGTGACCTTGTGCGACTAGACGTTGCAAAACCTGGAACATCATGTAAGATTTCCCCGCATGCCGAAGCCCCACAAAGACGTAATTGCCGTTAGGCTCAAGGCTTAAGTTCCGTTCCACTAGCTGAACATTCTTTGCATAGACTTGGTATTCAACAATCAGCTCTTTAACGGTATCCTTGTTCATCGGCACTCCTTTTTACCGTAAAATAGCAAATTTCATCGACTATAAACGATAAAAAGTGAATGTTTTTATCGGATATGGACGATGAAAAACCTCTTAATTGAATTTATTTATTTTCACCGTAAAATCCATGTTCAGAATACTTTGCCCACATTTCAAACATGGAGAGATAGTTGTTTCTTATGTATTTCTAAACATTC
>CAVKXR010000239.1:0-3807 GCA_963660275.1 Oscillospiraceae bacterium | reverse complement strand
CCCATACATATAGATTGTGTAAATTTCTTTCTGTAAAATCAATAATTCATGAAAAAGGTCCTTCTATGGCCTATAAACAAAAAGAGGAGTTTCCGCTTCCTATTTTTGGTTTTGCAACAAACTAAAACAAAGGACAAATATGGAAAACTCCGAGAACAAATATAGCTTTGACACGGCGATTTTTAAAAGCCCTGATTGAACAGGGACCCAGTTTTGTGATGGAACTCCTGCGGCTTGGCATGAACGAGGCCATGAAGGTGGAACGGGAACAGTTCCTGAATGCCGGGGCCTAACAGCGAACCGAGGCTAGGCAGGGGCACGCAAACGGGTTCAAGCCCAAGACCCTGAATACAGGCTCCGGACGGGTCACGTTCGCCATCCCGCAGACCAGGAATTGCGACTTCTATCCGCAGTCGCTCCAGAAAGGGCTGCGTTCCGAAAGGTCCTTGACCATGGCCATGGCAGAAATCAGACTGTTCAAGGAAAGGCCGTTAGGATGCTATTCCGCGCTCTACGCGGACGCGGAATACCAGCGTGTCCGTATGAACGGTTCCGTGGTCGATGCAGCCGTCCTGCAGGCCGTAGGGATCAATGCCGAGGGCAGGCGGGAAGTCGTCGGCGTGTTCCCCAACCCGGAATCCTGCGAACGGCTCGTTGGTTCCCTGCTGATGGAACAGCACGAGGAATGGATGGAAGATAAAGCTTACTTAACCGATAGGGAGATGGAAAAATCTGCTTTTTGTGCATGAATTTACAGAAAAGAACTTGCCTAATCTGCGATGGATGCTGCCGCCACGAATGCTATTGGTAATGTGGCGATAAGAACATTCGTTGATGAAAACTACGATTAAATATATGCTTTAAACTTTTCAGGGCTCCAGAAAGTTGATTTTTTTGGGGAGCATTTGTGTGAATATTCCAAGTTGAAATAAAATTTCGCCCCCCACAAAAAATTCCCCATTCATATAAAATGGAATTATCTTATGATTGTGTAAGAAGAGGTATTTTTATGGCGTTTTTATTTGGTGAATCTTCGTTTATGGCTAGAGCCCTTGTCGCGAGGGAAAAGGAACGTGTATCTAATGCTGCCGCAGCTGTAGCCAATTATATAGCCAACATCAAAAAAGGCGATACGGTAAAAGGCGTCCCCAATAACCATCATCCGGACTATGGCGTGTTCGTCACGCTTGCCCATGGGGTTAGCGGCTTGGTTCCCAAGGGTTTTATATCTAAGGATCTTTCAGCAAATGCCGCAGCGGTGCTGCCAATCGGTGTTGAACAGGAATTTATTGTTCAGAACATTGATACTAGGTCCCCAAAACCCAAAATAATCCTCTCTACGACTGAATTCAAGTTTGGTGAAGGCAAAGCTAAGCCCAAACAGGTAGAAATCGACTTCAACGAGCCGATTGACAACTCCAAGGTGACCGTAGATGATGGTGAAAAGGAACTCTGCATAGTGCTTCCTGATGAAAACGACGAAAGGAAAACACAGTTTCTGAAATCATCGATCGGGACCATTCAAAAAGAAAGTCCATCTTTCGACTACTACTATTCGGACATGGATGACCCTTTAGACAAGGCAGAACGCCTTATAGAAAACGTGTTCAAGTCGGGCTTACCAACCCTAGTGTACCTTAGGAACCTGAGCTATACCAACAAAAAGAAGGGATATGATGTCAGACGTGCAGGACTGCGTATAGCGCGTCAGTCGGGGGACTGGTGCGAGACCGATGTCCGGTTGCCGACAAAGCAGACCTTCCTGTTTGAAGGCAAGATAGAACGCGGAAAGAGCTTTGTTGTTGACAGAATCCATCTTATTGCAAGTGAGCCTGACCGACTCCCCTATGAAGTTTCTCTGGAAATTATCCGCCAGGATTCGCCTGCTCAGGTGTCAAGTGAGTTCATGCAGCCGCTCCTAGATAAGATGGTCTCCTTTACCAAGTATACGTCCCAGAAGCTGAGCCTTTGGATGGAGTACCTTGAATGGAGTGAAAGGGTCGCCAAATTGCAGATTAATGGCGTGAAGTACATTGACATGTCGTTTAATCCGCAAAGCAGGAACCTTGAGTTCGTGCTTATGTTCGCAGGCGATGCCGAATACCAGCAGCTGAAACGCATTTTGAAACGTCAGGAACTGTGTGCGTTCGGTAACCGCATATCAACGGACCGTTTTTCTTTCAAGTACGATTCTGAACAACGCCACATAGATGTTTTGCAGATAGGGAACTCAAAAGGAGCTATTGGCGAGTCCTTTAATGTTGAGCAACTATTGTCACAGACCAGTTTGCCGGTATCTGCGGATAACACAGAAAACAAGAATCACTTGACAATTTCAGAAATTCAGGAAAAGTTCCCAAATGCGGTTTTTGTCAAGTGGGGCTTTGACCTGGATGATGATGATCTTGATGTCATTGATAACTTTGCGGGTGATTTGGGCGCACTTAATGACGAAGAGGCTTCTCGTATCATAAGCAATATATCGTCCAAGTATCCTCCGGATGGTTTTTTGGCGTTATCTGCCATTGGCGACTTGTCGTTGATCCATCGCTTCAGGCGTGCAATTTCTTCTATCAAGAATGGCGAAAGCTACAACCCGCACCTAGAAGAGTGGCTGTTTGATGTATCCAGGGCACGCGTGCTTGACCCAAAAGACTCAGTTGAAATTACCCATTGGTTGAATCCCAATATAGAGTCTAACGCAAACCAGCGGGAAGCAATTGAAAAAATGCTCCGCTCCAAGGATCTCTTTCTTTTGCAAGGACCGCCGGGTACGGGTAAGACGACTGTTATTGCCGAAGCCATATACCAATTTGCCCAGCGAGGCGAAAGGGTGCTTCTGTCGTCACAATCAAACGATGCCGTCGATAACGCTCTTGAGCGTTTGGTGAAGGTTCCGGAAATTAGGGCTATACGATTGATGAAGTCTAGCCGCAACCGCTTCTCTAAAGATGACGAGGCCGTCGAAAAGCTTTCGGAAAACACTGCATTACGTTACTACTACGAATCGCTGTCTGAACGGATATCGGAACGGACTCTGGGCAGGTGGCACCAGTTGGAAGATGATCGGGCTACATGTGAAAAAGACCAAAGCGATGTAACCGCCATAAACGGCAAGATTTTGCAGTTTTCTCAAAATAGGGAAAATGAAGTAAATGCTCTGCATAAACTACAAGGAGATTTATCTACTGCCCGTGACGAACTGAAACGAGCCGCAGAGCAGAATGAACTGGTGGAACTGGAGCGCAGAAATCTTGAGGAATTCAACAGGGCGCTTTCTGGCGAAACCATAGACTTGGTACTGTCAGATGCGCAACTTGATATTGTTGAACAGACGGCTGATAGGATAAATGATTCTGACTATATCCTTTGGGATGTCCCGTCTGCAAATCTTCAGAATGTGACTCGAAATGAATATGTGTCCATATTTATCAAGAATCTGGATGTGCTTATCAGATTGCAACAAACGATTCGCGATTCCATCAACAGGAAGGTGGTTGACGACGATATCGAACTGAAAAAGTTGCAGTTGCGTCTGCAGGAATTGAACGAACTGATGGACAGTTGTCCCGATAGTGAATTTGAGAAAGTGGAAACGGAATTTTCGCGGGTTAATCGTGAAATCAAGAAGCGGAAAAGAACTTCCCAAACTATAGCCTGCGAATTGACTACGGCCCATAAGAAAATACTATCTCCGGCTCTCCAGGATTTGTTCGCTTCGGATAAGGGAGCATTTTGCAGAAATGTAGATGCAAAGGTTGAAACCGTAAAGAGCGCTATCGCTGATATGGTGAAGGATCTCGGAGC
>CAVKXR010000238.1:0-3809 GCA_963660275.1 Oscillospiraceae bacterium | reverse complement strand
TCCCAATACAGGAAAGACACTAGAAGATTACCGTTCGGAGAGACTCGAAAAGTATGCAGATAATGGTTGACACAAATATCGTGCTAGATGTTCTATAAAAAGACCGCAGCATTTTATAGCTACGGTCTTTATGCTTTTGGCCACTATCGCTTCGCTACAGGGTGACAGGAGATTCCCGCTCGGAGGCGGGAATGACAGTAGCGGGTTTGCGACGATTGCTCCCCGCCTTCGCGGGGATGACATCCATCAACTACGCTTCTTCGATGCTTGCATGGTATTCCTGCAAAGACTTCACTTCGCCGTGACCGTTCCGCGCGGCGGCGATGCCTTTTACCGTCATGTTCGCAGCGGCAAGCGTCGTGATGTAGGGAACCTTGTACTTGATAGCGGCCTTGCGGATCGCGCTCTCGTCCTGGATGGCATCACGGCGGGCCCACGGCGTATTGATGACCAGGGAAACCTGGCCGTTCAAGATGACGTCGAGAACGTTCGGACGACCCTCGGCGATCTTGTTCACCGTTTCACAGCGAACACCTGCCGCTTCGTAGAATTTCGCGGTCCCTTCCGTCGCGAGAATCCTGAACCCGAGCTTCTCGAATTCACGGCCCACTTCTATCGCCTGTTCACACAAATTAACCTTGTCCGAGAGGCTTATCAGAACGGAGCCTTTCGACGGCAAAACGGAACCCGCCGCTTCTTCCGCCTTGTAATAGGCCAGGGCGTAGTTGTCGGAAAGCCCGAGGACCTCGCCCGTCGAGCGCATCTCCGGCCCGAGAACCGGATCCACATGCGGGAACTTGTCGAACGGGAAAACAGCCTCCTTCACGCCGTGGTGCTTGAACCTCTTTTCCTTCAGCTTCAGGTCTTCGAGCTTTTCGCCGAGCATCAGGCGCGTCGCAAGGCGCGCCATCTGCGTATTGCAGACCTTCGACACCAGCGGCACGGTACGGCTCGCTCGGGGGTTCGCTTCGAGCACAAAAACCTTGCCGTCCTCAATCGCATACTGCATGTTCATGAGGCCGCACACGTGAAGCGATTCCGCTATCTTCCGCGTATAATCCTTGATCGTCGCAAGATTTTCCTTGGAGATCGTCACCGGCGGAATGATGCAGGCGGAATCTCCGGAATGGACACCGGCGAGTTCCACATGTTCCATCACCGCGGGGATATAGACATGTTCGCCGTCGCTGAGCGCATCCGCTTCGCATTCGAGCGCATTGTGGAGGAATCGATCGACAAGAAGCGGGCGGTCCGGGGTCACGCCGACAGCCTTCGCCACGTATTCGCGGAGCATCGGTTCGTCGTAGATCACTTCCATGCCGCGGCCTCCGAGCACAAAGCTCGGACGGATCATGATCGGGTAGCCGCCGATTTTTTTCACACAGGCAATCGCCTCGTCAATATCCGTCGCCATGCCGCTTTCGGGCATCGGGATGCCGAGCCGGTCCATCATCTTGCGGAAAAGATCGCGGTCTTCGGCAATGTCGATGGAGTCGATGCTCGTTCCTAAAATCTTCACGCCTTCGTCGGAAAGTGCCCGGGCGATGTTAAGCGGGGTCTGGCCGCCGAACTGCACGATGACTCCCGCCGGCTTTTCCTTGTGGTAAATCTGGAGAACGTCTTCGAGGTTGACCGGTTCAAAGTAAAGCTTGTCCGAAGTGTCGTAATCGGTGGAAACCGTTTCCGGGTTGCAGTTCACCATGATGGTCTCGTAACCCAGTTCACGGAGCGCCATCGCCGCATGGCAGCAGCAGTAGTCGAACTCGATGCCCTGGCCGATACGGTTCGGGCCGCCGCCGAGAATCATGATTTTCTTCGGGTTGTCGGACGCGGTCGATTCGTCCTTCGCGTTGTACGTGCTGTAGTAGTAGAACGTGTTCTCCTTGCCGCTCACCGGAACCGCGCACCAGCCTTCGACAACGCCCAGCTCCGTCCGCTTTTTCCGAACGTCCTTTTCCCGGATGCCCAGAATTTTCGCGATATACTTGTCGCTGAAACCGTCCTTCTTCGCTCGGACAAGAAGGTCATCGGCAGGCATCGTTCCCGGCGTCCTGAGCATTTCCTCTTCGAGTTCGACAAGCTCTTTCATCTGAAGGATGAAGTAGGCCTTTTCGAAAGTCACCGCATGAATTTCTTCGACGGTCGCGCCTTTGCGGAGAGCTTCATACATCTGGAAATGACGCTCGCTCGACGGCGTCCGCAGCATGTTCAAAAGTTCGTCCTTCGATCTCCGGTTGAAATCCTTGGCGAAGCCGAGACCTGCCCGACCGTTTTCAAGACCGCGAATCGCCTTCTGGAGCGTTTCCTTGTAAGTCTTTCCGATAGCCATCACTTCGCCGACGGCCTTCATCTGCGTGCCGAGTTCGTCATCGACTCCGCGGAACTTTTCAAACGCCCAACGCGCAAATTTCAAGACGACATAATCGCCCGACGGTGTATATTTTTCAAGGCTCCCGTCCCGCCAATACGGAATCTGGTCGAGCGTCATGCCGGAAGCGAGCTTCGCAGAAATCAACGCGATCGGAAATCCCGTTGCCTTGGAAGCCAGCGCCGAAGAGCGCGACGTCCGCGGATTGATTTCGATGATCACCACGCGACCGGTCTTCGGATTGTGCGCAAACTGGACGTTCGTTCCGCCGATAACGCCAATCGATTCGACAATCTTAAAGGCGTCGCGCTTCAAGCGTTCTTCGAGCTCCTTGTCGATGGTGAGGAAAGGCGCCGCACAAAAGGAATCCCCCGTATGGACGCCGACCGGGTCGATGTTTTCGATAAAGCAAATCGCAATCATCTGGTTCTTGGAATCGCGGACCACTTCGACTTCAAGCTCTTCCCAGCCGAGAATCGATTCTTCGATCAGGCACTGGTGCGTCATCGAAAGTTCCAGCCCGTTTCCGCAGATGTTCCGAAGTTCTTCCACGTTGTAGCAGAATCCGCCGCCAGCCCCCCCCATCGTATAGGCCGGACGCACGACAACCGGATACCCGATTTCGTTTGCGATTTTTTCCGCCTCCTCGACCGTGTGGCAAATGCCCGAGCGCGGCGTATCGATGCCGAGCTTCTGCATTGTCTCCTTAAAAATCTCGCGGTCCTCCCCGCGTTCAATCGCATCCAGATTCACCCCGATAACTTTCACGCCATACTTGTCGAGGATTCCCGCCTTCGAAAGCGCACTGGCGAGATTCAATCCCGTCTGCCCGCCTAAATTCGGGAGCAGCGCATCGGGCCGCTCCTTTTCGATAATCTGTTCCAATCGATGCAGGTTGAGAGGTTCGATATAAGTCGCATCCGCCATCACGGGATCCGTCATGATCGTCGCCGGGTTGGAATTCACCAGCACGACCTTGTAGCCCTGCTCGCGCAAAGCCTTGCAAGCCTGCGTTCCCGAATAGTCGAACTCGCAAGCCTGCCCGATAACAATCGGGCCCGAGCCGATAATCAAAACTTTATCGATGCCTTCGATCTTCATATAACCTCCCAAGGAAATTGGATGTCAAAAAAAATGCCGAACAGAAACGTTCGACATTCAAAAAACAAAAACGGAAAAACTTGAAACGGGAAATAGGAAAACAGGCGACATGCCAAACGTCATGCGAACATCCGAGCCTATTCAAAAATGCAGCCATCTACTTTCCACTTCAAGAGGGTTAAACTTGGGCAAATATAGACAAAAATGTACGACTTGTCCAAAAATTGGCAAAAATTTTTACAGAATTGTCCAGAGAATTACAAATTCCGATTCAAAACAAAAAGGTCCAGGCTTCGTATCCTGAACCTTTTCGCCAAAACAAGTACAAGAGAATTAAAAT
>CAVKXR010000237.1:0-3818 GCA_963660275.1 Oscillospiraceae bacterium | reverse complement strand
GTGACGTCTATACGGTGCGTCTCCGCGTGAAGTTCGATTCCGGAAAGAAAAAACAGAAATTCTACCGCGTCGGGGTGATTCGATGAAAAAATCCACGAATAGAATTTTTCGCTTCGGATGGGGAATAGTCCTTGCCGCTTTTCTTGTGGGCTGCTCGACGCCGACATCTTCGGAAACGGGCGGATTCGATTACTCGAACGGCACCGTAAAGAGAAGTTCCTCTTCGGCGGAAAGGGCTTCTTCGTCGAGCGGCGGGGGAATTTCTTCGTCCGCGGATTCATCGCTTGCGCTTTCCGTCACTTGGGTCGATGTCGGAGGCTTTTCGATATCCCAGACGGAAATCATGCAGTCCGACTATGAAAAACTGATGGGAGCGCTTCCTCGTCAAATGGCAAAGGCTACCGGCGACTCCTTTCCTGTCGCGAATGTCTCCTTTTACGATGCGATCCTCCTTGCGAACGAACTTTCCAAGGCGATGGGGCTCGATACCGCCTATTCCTATGAATCTCGCGGCACGGGGAACAGGCTTTCGAACTTGAAGGAAAACTCGTCGATAAAGGCTGTTCGCTTGCCAAGCGGATCCGAATGGGCGTATGCCTATCGGGCGGGAACTTCCGGTTCCTATTACTGGGGGACAGCCGTCGCCGCCGACTATGCGGTCTATAACAATCTGTTTGACAGCTACCAGAAGGTTGCCGGGAAGCTTCCGAACGGATGGAAGCTTTACGACATGGCGGGAAACGTCGCCGAGTGGACTTCGGACACGACGCTTCGCGGAGGAGACTGGACATCCGTCGCCAAGGAACTGGCTGCTGGGGAATCAAGGAAGAAACTGCCGGACTTCGCGTCGAATACGAGCGGTATCCGCGTCATCCTTTCGGGAGAATGATATGAACGGTTTAAAATTTTCGCCATGGAAATGGCTTGGCCTCTTTTCCCTAGTTTTCGTGTTCGCCTGTACGCAAAGCGAGGAAGAGAAAAGATCGGATAGGATCGAAGCGGACCTGAAAAAGCTGCCGAAGCTCGCTCCGATAGAAATTCCGAAAGGAGTTTCCGGGCTCTACATCGGAAATCTCCCTTGTGACGAATGCGAATCGCATCGGATTCGGATGAACCTGGACACTAGCGGAAACGCGCAAATCGAGGAAGTCTTCTTCTCGGCGAAAACGGATACGCTGAAAAGTACGGCGACTTACCGTGACAGCGCGGACTATATCCTCGTTCGTTTCGATGACGGCAAGCGGTTCATGAATTTTCTGAAGCGCGGCGGGACGTCTCTCGAATACCTGAATATCGAAGGGAAGCCTTACGAAGATTCGGATGAACCCTATCACCTGATCCGCATCCTGAGGAAATAATCGATATGATTTCGTTTTCTTCCGCGGTGCAGGAATCCATGCCGAAAGCTCTTGCCGGGATGCCGTTGCTTTCCATTGCCCTGGTGGACTATTCGGACGAGCTGGAAATCAAGAATCGGGCTTTTGCGCTTTTTTGCGAAAGGAACGGATTGCCGCATCCCGAAAGAATTGTCGAAAGCCCGCTACCCCGTAATTACCGGACGACGACGAAACGCCGGGCGGTCTTTGAAAATGGCGCCTTTAGACTTTCTTTCGGAGACGGTGAATGCCTGGAATATGCGGAACCGCTCGAACCGGAAGAGCATCTGGCAATATACCGCTTTGTCGAAGAGACCCTGAAAAAGCCTGCGTTCGTCTCGCTTGCCAAGGCCTTGAACTGGGTTGTCATCCGCGGCTCGTACCGGCATCGCGCGGTGATTTTCAACGTGAGCGAAATGAACGCCTCGGTTGTCCGAAAGCTCAAGCTCGTGGGCGAACACTTGAAGTCGTCGGAGCTGGGAATCGTTTCCGCGCATGTCTATTTTGACCCGAGCCGTTCCGACTACTATCTGGAAGCGGTGCGCCCGGCAGACGCGCTCGGATTCAAGACTCTTTTTGGCCCGAAGGAACTTGCGCTTGACCTTGGCGCGTTCCGCCTGAAGTATCCCGTTACGGGCTTTAGCCAAATCAACGAGTCGCAGATCCCGAACCTGCTCGCCTTTGCCGGGAAAATGTTAAGGCCTTCGAAAAAGGACCTTCTGCTGGATTTGTATTGCGGATACGGGCTTTTTTCTTTCGGAATCGGTGGCGCTGCCGCTTCGACGTGGGGCGCGGAATGGGAAGGTCCGTCGATCGAATGTGCAAAGAACAGCGCGCGTTTTTTGAAGAGGCCTGCGAAATTTGTCGCCGGGAAAATCGACAGAGACTTTGTGGAAAGGTCCATTCCCAGAGGCTCCGGATCGGAACTGGCGCTTCTCGATCCGCCGCGTTCCGGTGTCGAAGCGGGCGTGATCGCGGCTCTTGCGAAGCGAAACCCGATGCGCGTTCTGCATGTTTTCTGCGGAACGGACGAAATTCCGCGTTCCCTGAACCAGTGGAAGCTTTCGGGTTACAAGGCCACAAGCATCCAGCCGCTAGACCTGTTCCCGGGAACGCCGCACCTGGAAACGATGGTGCTGCTAGAAAAGTAGCCGGTAAAGATTTTTAATGGAGGAAATGACCCGGATGAACTCGACCAAGCGGAAACTGGCTGCGAAAAAGTTTTCCGAATTCTGGAAAGACAAGGGATACGAGAAAGGCGAATGCCAGACGTTCTGGATTTCCCTTCTGCGAGACGTTTTCGGCGTGGAACATCCCGAGGAAATCGTGAGTTTCGAAAGCCAGGTGAAGCTTTCGAGTACGAGCTTCATCGATGCCTACATCGCACCGACAAAGGTTCTCGTCGAACAGAAATCCATCGACAAGGATTTGCGGGCGCCGATCAGGCAGGCGGACGGAACTTTCCTTACGCCGTTCGAGCAGGCGAAGCGTTACGCAAGCGAGCTCCCGCTGTCAAGACATCCGCGCTACGTCGTAACGAGCAACTTCAAGAGCTTTCTCATCTACGATATGGAAAATCCGCAGGGCGAACCGGAAGAAGTCCTGCTCGAAAACCTGGAAAGGGAATATTCCCGGCTGAACTTTCTGGTAGATGCTCGAAGCGAAGCGCTTAAAAGGGAACTGGAAGTTTCGATCAAGGCGGGAGAACTTGTCGGGAAGATCTATGACGCTCTCGCCAAGGAGTTCGGAAGTTCCCCGACTGCGGAAGATTTGCACAGCCTGAACGTACTCTGCGTGCGGCTGGTTTTTTGCCTTTACGCGGAAGACGCGGGAATCTTTGCGAAGGAACAGTTTTACCTATACATGAAAAGCTTCCGTCCGGAAAACATGCGGATGGCGCTCAAGGATCTTTTCAAGACGCTCGACACGCCCGAATCTTCGCGCGAAAAGTTCTTGGAACCGAAACTGCGGGATTTCCCTTATGTGAACGGTTCGCTTTTCAAGGAACAGGCGAACGAAACGATTCCTCCGATAACCGAAGAGACGGCGAAAGTTCTGCTGGACCGTGCGAGCCGGGACTTTGACTGGTCGGAAATTTCCCCGACGATTTTCGGAGCGGTCTTCGAAAGTACGCTCAACCCGGAAACTCGTCGCAAGGGTGGAATGCATTACACGAGCATCGAGAACATCCACAAGGTGATAGACCCGCTGTTTCTCGACGATCTTCGTGCGGAATTCGAAAAAATCAAGCGAACGACTGTTGCGAAAGCGCGCAACGCGGAACTTTTGAACTTCCAGAAAAAACTGGGACGGCTCAAGTTTCTCGACCCGGCGTGTGGCAGCGGAAACTTTCTGACCGAAACTTACATCAGTTTGCGCACTCTCGAAAACGAGGCGCTCTCCTTGCGTCACGACGGCGAAGCGGTTCTCGATGTCTATGAC
>CAVKXR010000236.1:0-3866 GCA_963660275.1 Oscillospiraceae bacterium | reverse complement strand
GTTTTGGGCTGGCCGCGGAGAGGTGTGTAAATGTCGCCTTCTTTCCGAAACCGCCATTTGCCGAAAAAGGTTTCTTCTTGTCCGAAAAAATACAAATTATGGGAAATGTCGGTTCGCAAATCTTTGCAAAACCAAAGGATATGGCGGGATTTTTCAAACAGGAGCGTTTTTTCCCGGTTGGCAAAGTTCGAAAGAAAAGCCGTTTTGGATGGATACGAAAATCCAAGAGCGTCTAGCCAGATGCGCAAAAGCGTTGCCGCTCCGCAAGGATGTTTTTGTACGAGCTTTTCCCAGGCGAAATCGTGCAGGGCGAGGACCTGGCGGTAGGGAGAAAAGCTTGCGGGAAAGGGCCAGAGCCTTGGCGGAACGAGATAAGGGGAAAAAGTTTCCTGAAGCTTTTCGGAAATTTTAGGATAGGTTTTGCGGGAAAGTTCGGCGATTCGGGTAAGCCTGTCGAACTCTAGAAAATCCTCTCCGGCGATTTTGGGAAGGAGGCGCTTGCGAATGGAATTTCGGGCAAAGGTTTCGTCCGCGTTGCTTTCGTCTTCTCGAAAATCCAGTCGAAAATTTTTTGCGTAGGCGAGAAGCTGTTCTTTTTTTACGGAAAGGAGTGGTCGAAGGATTCCGTCTTCTCGGCACGGCTGGATGCCTTGGAGTCCTTTGAGATTAGTTCCGCGCAAAATCCGCATCAGGAGCGTTTCCGCCTGGTCGTTTGCATGATGTGCGGTGAGAATGTTCTCCGCTCGGACTTCCGGAAGGGATGCGATTTCGTGCAAGGCCTTGTAGCGGGCGATTCGGGCATTCTCTTCAATAGAACCGTGTAACTTCAGGAGATTTCCGTCAAGATGCCTGATAAAAAAAGGAATATTTAGTTTGTGTGCAAAATTTCGTACAAATTCAGCGTCTCGGTCTGCGTTTTTCCGAAGCCCGTGGTGAATGTGCGCGATTCCTGCCCAGGAATACTGCAAACTTCCTTGATTGCGTATAAAATAATCAGCGAGACATACGGAATCCAGACCGCCCGATACGGCGAGAAGAATCCGCTTGCCTTTAACTTTTTCGCATGAAACCTGAAAATCGTTCAAAGGAAAACTATCGGATCTTGCAAGTCTTGAAGAAACAGGAGCGTGCGCCTGTGTGGCAGGCGACTTGCTTTCCATGCATCCGGACTTTGAAAAGCAGGGCATCGCTGTCGCAGTCCGCAGACCATTCGACGACGGTCATCACATTTCCGCTGGTATCGCCCTTGTGCCAATACTCTTTGCGACTGCGGCTCCAGAAAACCATTTCTCCGCATTCGATTGTCCGACGGAGCGCTTCCTTGTCCATCCAGGCGAGCATCAGAACGTCGTTCTTGTCCGCATCCTGGACGATTGCCGGCGACAGCATCTTGTCTCCGCAGGGAATATCAAACCGGACGCTTGCAAAAATTTCTTCCTGGTTCATCAAAACCTCCTGGATTGAATTTAGGTGCGCAACTGGCCGTTTCCGACGAGAATCCATTTATAGCTGCACAGGCTTTCGACACCCATCGGGCCGCGGGCGTGGATCTTGTCGGTTGAAATGCCGACTTCCGCTCCGAGACCGTAAACGCCTCCGTCGGCAAGGCGTGTGCTGGCGTTTACCATGACGCTCGACGAATCGACATTACTAACAAAGTAATCGATTGCGGATTTGTCGCTTGCGACGATGGATTCCGTGTGTCGGCTGGAATATTTTTCGATATGTTCACAGGCTGCCTTTACGCCTTCGACAAAACGGACGCCTAGTTTGTACGCAAGATATTCATGATGGTAGTTGGAATCGTCCCCGATGAACTTTGCGCCGGGAATGCGCATGACAGCAAGTCTGTCTCCAAACAGCTCCACCTTTTTTTCGCGCAGCGGAGCGAGAATTTTTTGAACCGCTTCATCGGAAAGGGCGTTATCGAGAAGAAGCGTTTCCATGGAATTGCACGTGCCCGGTCGTTGCGTCTTGGCGTTATCGACGATTCGGGCTGCCATTTCGATGTCCGCCGATTTATCGACATAGACGTGGCAGATTCCGTTGAAATGCTTGATGACCGGAATGGAACTTTGCTCTACGACGGCGCGAATCAGATTTTCTCCGCCGCGGGGAATTACCAGGTCCAGATATTCCCGCATCTTGAGCAGCGCACTGACAATCGCGTGGTCCGAAAATTCCACAAGCTGGACGGCATTTGAATCGATGTCAAATTTCGATAGCGAGTCCTGGAAAATTTTGGCGAGAATCTTCGAGGAGTGAATCGATTCCTTTCCTCCGCGGAGGATGACGGAATTTCCCGCCTTGAAGCAGAGTGCGGCTCCGTCGATGGTAACGTTCGGGCGGCTTTCATAGATAAAGAATACGCTTCCGAGCGGAACGGTGACCCTGGAAATTTCCGCTCCGTTTTCGAGTGTACGCTTTTCGAGAATTTTTCCCAGCGGGTCGGGAAAGGCGGCAATCTGTTCCGCGCCTTTTGCCATGAGTTCGATGCGTTCATGGTTAAGCGTCAATCGGTCGAGTTTTGCCGGGGCGAGGGATTGACGGTTCGCTTCGATATCTTTCCTGTTCTCTTCGAGAATTTCCGCCTCGTTTGTGCGGAGCGAATCGGCGACGTGAAGAAGAACCCGATTTCGGGTATCTGCCGAAACGGTTCGGATATTTGCAGAAGCGGTCCGCGCATTCCGGGAGAGCTTCAGGGCATAGTTTTGGATGTCTTCGGAAGTCATGGTTCAAATCTAGAAATTCCGCAAGCGTTTACCAGGTGACGCCCAGTTTTCCGCTTGTGCGGTAGCCTCGGTAGTCTCCGGTATAAAAGCTCTGTTCGCAGTCGGCGAAAAGCCATTCGAAAGGCGTTATGCGAAAGCCGAAACCAAATTCTCCGTAACGCTTGGTCGTTTTCGAATCGAGGAAGGTTCGGTCGGTCCTGTCGTATGGCGAATGGATATCGTAGATGTTTCCGCCGAAGCTGGAATCCTTGGCGACGCTTGACGCAAAAATCTTGAGTTCAACGGATCTGTATTCCGCTTTAATTTGTGTGTAAAACTCGCGGGCGTTCGGACCGAGATTGGAACCTAGACTCTGTCCGTAATGCGAATAGGCATAGGCCTTCCCCTTGTGATGCGTATAGACCCAAGGCTCAATCCATGTGAATTCGGAATGATAGGAAAAGAGAACGGGACCGATTTTTCGTTTGTCCGTTGCAATTCCGACGCTTGCTGCCCACTTGTTTCCCCACCAGGAATCGTCGAACATGCTGGTGATTTTTTTCATATCGTCCCAGAACATTTCGCCGTAGAATTCCCAGCCGGGGATGGTTCTGATTCGAACATCGAATCCGAGTCCCGTATTTTCGAGGTCGCCCGTGTAATGCTGCGCAAAAATATAGGGGACGAAAGGCGCCGCGTAAAGCCATTGAAAATCCCTATCCGTACTGTCCGCATCCAGATTGGGATTGCTCTTCGCATTTTCGACTGTCGATCCGTAGATAAGCGTTTCCGAAATTCCGAAGTTGATGCGGAACGGCAAGGCGAAATTCAGACGGTGCGCATGGAAGAATTTATCCTTGTGCTTGTCGTGGTAAAGCTTTCCTGAATATTGGGTGTAGCTGACGGGGCCGACTTTCAGTTCGTAGCCGAAATAGGGAGTCGGCGCGGGCATGGAAATCCGGTCTGTCGAATCCATCCACGGGCGATAGGGATTGTCGCTTCCGCGGAGTATGAGCTTGTTTCTTCTCGCCGGTCCGAAAGCGAGGTAGTCGATGCCGCCCATGAGCTTTACGACATCGCGGATGCGGTATTCGCTTGTCGCTGTAAAATAATCCCATGTGCGATTCTTGTCGCTCTGTACGTTTACCGGAATTC
>CAVKXR010000235.1:0-3879 GCA_963660275.1 Oscillospiraceae bacterium | reverse complement strand
AAATTGAATTATGGCGACAAAACTGCAGTACATTGTTAAATGCCTATGTGGATAAAACTGAAAATGTATTGGATTTAAAAATTTTAGATATAAAACTAAATTTAACCTTGAATGATGATAGCGTGATAATTGATTTTGAGGCAAAGGTTCAATCTGAAAAACAGTTTTTTAGATTGGATGGCTGGGTAGAAAATCCCGATAAATTACATATTGTGTCTAATAAGGAATTTCAAGTAACAAAAGTTAATTATCGGCTGTTGCCGAATCGTTCCATGACAATTGGTTCGGTCTTGAGGTCGTGTAGAAATATCCCGCTTGAAATAAAAAAGGATTTTGATCTTTACGAAATATGCGAAGAAGAACCAACGTCGATAAAATATTCGATTGAACTTCGTGATTTTTTTATGGATATAACCGTTAAAACAAAGCATGGGGGAATTATAACAATTGAAAAGATATTGGATGGGAAATAGCGGCAATGAATCTAAAGAAAATTGTTGCAGCATTCTTTTTTACCGTTTCATGTAATTTAAGTTTTGGCAACGAGATGACTTCGTATCAATCAACGGAAGTAGATAGCGCCAAGATATATTATGACTTGATTGCGGAAGAAAATTACCAAGCGTATTCTAGGCCAAATGTGACTGGAATGATTGCAGGGGGAAGTTTGACTGTTGTGGGGGCTGCTCTTGTCGGATTCGGACTGTACGCTATATTAGATGTATCAACCCCTCCAACCTTTGACGATGCTCTTGGTAGAGTTATTGGCGGATTATTCATTGGTGCTTCCATCCCTTTTCTTGGCGTGGGCGTTCCTGTTCTTTCGTACAACACTTACAAGTATATTGTCCATAAAGGCCATGCCAATAAACGCGATGAATACCAAGCTGCGCTCAATCGTTATAAATTGCGAAAGCGTGGCGGCGAATCCGGTGCGTTGCAGCTGATGATTTTCCCCGAGCTCAATTTTATCGAAGGCCGAGGCGGGTTGAATGCAGTTGTCTTGTTTTAGGGATGGCAAAGTTTTAATTCAAGCGAAGAATTCGAAGCTCGACCACCCCGCGACGAGCGTCATCGCGAGCTTTGGCGTATGCTTCGCCACGGGCGTTTTCTTCGGCTGGTATCCGGCGAGAAAAGCCTCTCGGCTCGACCCCATCGAAGCGTTGCGGTTTGAATAGACAGTTTCTGGGGAACGGACAATCTTTTTCGCCTAAATTTTATAGATTGTCATCATCATCTGTTGGAAACCTTCCGACAGACGACCAGTTTGGTTTTATGTTTTTGCCTATTCTCAAGTCCTAGAAAACGACCAACTTTTGGTACCCGGAGAATGCGCAAAATGCCCACGCAATCCAGCGTGGACCGTTTGTGCTTATCGGGTGTCGGGCTTCTTGGTCGTTGCCTTAGGACTGATAAGTCTTTCGGCTCCGCGCTTTTTTGTTGCCAAAAGAATTTATCAGGGGAATATTCAAAAACTTTCCGTTTTTGCTCCCGTTCTTGAGTCCTAAAAAACGACCATTTTTTCAGACACACCAAGAACAAGGGCAGATAGGGCGCATCCTTCGCAGGATGTGTCCTATTTGAACTTACTGCGTGCAGGCATCTTTTCGGTGTTCAGGAACAGAAGTGAAAACATTGCGTTTCCTTCAACTGTTCTTTTGAACACAGGCAAAAGATGTCTTCCCGGCACTCAAAATTTTTAAATGTCATATCCCTGTTTTCCGGATGCGGCGGATTGGATCTCGGATTTGAAGGGAATTTTTCCGTCTTGAAAAAATCCGTCAATCTGGATCTGCATCCCGACTGGATCGAATGCGATGTCGATAAATTTCGTTACCTGTTAAAAGGTACGCGTTTCCAGACCGTTTTTGCAAACGATATTTTAAAATGCGCCAAGAATGCGTGGACACATTTTTTCCAACCAAGGAAAAATGTTGCGGAAATTTATCATTTGGAATCTATCGTTGATTTAGTAAAAAAAGCGAAAAGCGGGGAGTTTGCATTTCCCAATGACATTTCCCTTGTTACCGGGGGATTTCCATGCCAAGACTTCTCCGTCGCAGGAAAACGGCTTGGATTCGATTCGGCGAAAAATCATGACGGAACCTACGCAAATCATAAAAGGGAAGAATCTCGCGGCTCTCTTTATCTATGGATGAAACAAGTCATTGAAATCGTCAAGCCCAAAATGTTCATTGCCGAAAACGTCAAAGGGCTGGTTTCTTTAGGCGAAGCGAAACATATCATCGAAAACGATTTTCGTCATATCGGTAGAGGCTACCTGGTTGTCGATGCCAATGTTTTAAAAGCCTGGGAATATGGTGTTCCGCAAAACCGGGAACGCGTCGTTTTTATCGGGATTTCCCGCGAATATGCAGACGAGAAAATCATCAAGGATATTGAAGCCAATGGAGCCAATTCAAAATACTATCCCTATCCCAAGAAAACGCACGGTAAAAATTTAAAACCCTTCGTCACTTGTCAAGACGCTTTTTCCTTTTTAGATGAACCCGAGTTTTCCAAGGATCCCAGCCAGCGCAGTTATTCCAAGGCAAAGTATTACGGGAAAATGCAAGGCAGCGCAGAGATAAATCTTGGCGGTATTGCGCCAACGATTCGAAGCGAACATCATGGAAATATTGAATTTCGAAGATTAAGCGAGGAACATGGCGGAACACATGACAAAGAACTTCTCGCCGGTTACAAAGAGCGACGGCTTTCCGTTCGCGAATGCGCCAGAATACAGACTTTCCCGGATGATTATGAATTCGTATTTAAGGATGAATCAATCAAAGTCAATTCTTCGGAAGCCTATAAAATCATAGGAAACGCTGTTCCGCCGCTTCTAGGCTATGCCATCGCAAAACGCTTGGAAGAAATTTGGACGCCTCTTTTTGGAGAATAAAAAATGGGAATGATTTCGACCGGGAAAAATCTAGACTCGAAAAATAATTCCGATGATTTTCGTCAATTTCAAGAGATGCTTTCTTTGACAAAAGAAAAATTGCAACGGGACAATCCAAATGGCTACCAAAAATTTCAAGGAGAATTTTGGAAACGGTTCGAAATAGATGTATGCCGTTCGATGCAAAATGCATGCTTCGACCTAAATCTCGATTGGAACATCGAATATCTCGGCGGGCACAAATTTCCAGACATTATCGCAAAAATAAACCAGCAGAGATCTTTCGGCGTTGAAGTTAAAACGCTTAGCCAATCCAATGAAAACTGGAATGTAATGGGTGGCAGCATCATGGAAACGACAGCTGAAAAGGATGTCTGCCGGATTCATGTTTTCTGTGCAAAGAAAAATCCTTTTGAAATTAAATATCGGCCTTTTGAAGATTGCGTTAAAGATGTGGCGATTACACATAGCCCGCGCTATATGCTTGATTTGGAAATGCCTTCGGAACAATGTCTCTTCAAAAAAATCCATAAGTCATATAACGAAGTTCGAACATTGGACAATCCATTTTCCGCTTTCCGCGAATATCTGCAGTTTGAAAAGCGCAGAAAAGGTTCCGATAGTTTTTGGTGGCAAGAGCCAACCGTCCTCAGCAGCGAGCAAGATTGTCAAGAAGTACGATTCGCCTCGCAAATTGAAAATTCCAGGATTCGATTTTGGAGTGAATTGGAAAACGATAAAAAACATTTCTTAAAAATCCGAATGATTATTTTATTTCCTGAAATAATCAACGGTGATTATAGGAACGCTGCCAAATGGCTCTGCCAACGGCTTGTCATCAATCCTTCTCTTCGAGATTTGTTTTCGGCAGGAGGAAAAAAATCGATTAACGGAATTCTTGTTCCCAAAATCATTGCAAATATCGACGAATGGAAAGAGGACATCGCCAAAGTTTTTAAGTATGAGTACACGAC
>CAVKXR010000234.1:0-3887 GCA_963660275.1 Oscillospiraceae bacterium | reverse complement strand
TTGTGTATTTTCTGAGTGATTTTTCCACCTGGAGATTTTTCGATGCAAAAGAAACTCTTTTTGGCTGTGGGTGCCTGCGCCCTTTCGCTTTGCCTTTCCGCCTGTTCCGACGAAATGGACCCGAACGATCCGGCATCTGTCCGAAAATATCTGACGAAGCAGAGCATCCCGCTCACTCCGAACAAGTTCATCTCGTATATCAATACCGGCGATACCGCGAAGATGTCGCTTTTCCTCAAGGCGGCTTACGACATCAATGCGGCGGATGACAACGGCAACAATGCGATGGCCATCGCCGTGAACAAGGGAAAACTGGACATGATCCAATATTTGGCGGATCACGGGGCGAAGCTCGACGGAACCAACAGCAACGGCAAGACTTTCCTCGAAGATGCGATTGAGAACAAGCGCAAGGAAATCGTTGAATTTCTTGTCGCGAAGATGAAGGAAACCGGCGAGATCCAGAGTGCGGCCCAGGCGGTAGCGCTTGCCGCAAAGCTCGGTTATGCGGACATTTTGCAGATTCTAGGCGATGCCGGGGCGCCTCTCGATACGCGTGGCGCAGATTCCTATTACCCGATCCACTTGGCGGTCAAGGGAGGAAACTACGATGCGATGGTCTATCTGGTTTCCAAGGGAGTCAATGTGAACGCAACGTGCGGACAGGGCTACTCGGTCCTAGACTGGGCGAGAAATGAAGGCTACACGCGACTGATCGCTTACCTGAAAAAGCACGGGGCGAAAAACACGCCAGCCTACATCAAGGAATTCGGACGCTAATCCTTTCAAGATTCTCTTTCGGTAGCCGGAAAACGCTCGCTTTTTGGCGGGCGTTTTTTGTATCTTTGCGCCATGAACAGATTGTTTTGCCTGATTCTCCTACTGTGTTTGGGATTCGCTTTTTCTGCGGAAACCGTCGATGGAATCCGCCGACAGATCAAGGCGGTGAACGAAGAGACCGCTCGCGAAAAGAAACTGCACGCCGAAGAACGTGAACGCCACGAAGCCTTTGTACGTTCGGGCCGTGAAAAGGTCGTTTTGCTGAACAACCAGAAAAAGTCGCTTCGGGCGGAAATCGATTCGATGAAAGCGGAACTTTCAAGGCTTTCGGATGCGCGCAACAAGTCTGCGGGAGTGGTCCGTTTCTATGAATCCCGCAAGCAGAAATACGCCCAGGACCTGGCGCAGGAAATCGAAGCTCTAATTCCTGATTTTGAATCGGACTTCCCCTATCGCGTAAGCCAGTCCGTCGAAAATCTTCGCGAAACGGCGTCGGAACTTCGGAAAGGAATTATTTCTTCGGACGATGCGCTTTCGCGGACGCTGGAAGTTTTTTTGGAACGAATCCGGATGGGATATACGACGGAAAGCTGGGACGGTTTTTTGAGCGATCCGGAGACGGGCAGGGAATATTCGGGCAAGTTTTTCCGGTTCGGCGCCGTGGCGGCGATGTTTGAATCAAGGGACGGAAACGATTGTTTTTGGCTTCAGCATTCCGATGGCGGTTTTCGCTGGAACAAAGTTCCTGAGAGTCTGGAAATTCGCGCAAGCGTAAAGGACGCGATGAAGGTCGCGGAAGGCAAGACCGCGCCCCATATCGTCCGGATTCCGGTTTCGTCGCCGAAGCGGGAGGAGTAACCATGCGTCCTGTTTTTTTGAAGCAGATTCTTTTTGCCCTTTTGTTGCTGCTCGCCCCGGCATTTTCCCAGCAGAGTCTTTCTTCGGGGGACGGAGATGCGCTTGTCCGGGAACGCGCCGAACTCAACAAGGCGAAAGCGGATTTGGAAGAGGCTCGCCAAAAGCGGGATATGGAAGTCGCCGCGCGTTGGAACGACCGGGAAAAGGCAAACCAGGAGCGTGAGCTTTTCAACCAGAAATATGAAGAGGCGAAGGACGAGCTGGATCGCTTGATGGAAGAGCGGGTGAGGCTCGAAGAGAACGTCCGCGTCGCGAGGGAGGATCTGGCGCAGGTCAAGCAGAACGCGGAGGAAAAGCGGACCGAATACCTTTCCCTGGTCGCGGACAAGTCCGTTCTCGAACCGTTCCGGGAGATTCGGGAGCGGGGCATTCCTTACAAGTTGCCGCAACGTATCGATGATTTCAACCGTGCGGAAAAAGGCGTTTCGCTTTACAGGGACAATCCCTTGAAAGTCGCAAAGGGCATTTTCGAACTGGCCAAGAAGGAGCTTTCCTTCAGCCGGGAAATCGAATGGCGGGCAGGGGACTTGATTTTTGACGGAACGGTTGTTTCCGGCGAAGAAATCCGGCTGGGCGGCCTCTATGCGGTACGCCGTTCCTCGGGGGCGGACAGTTCCGTTTCGATGATGCTTCCGGCAGCGGGCGAACGCGGCATGTCCTTTGCCTTTCGGAACATGAATTCGGGAAACATCCTCACGGAAGTCGGCCAAGCTTTTGAAGCGTCCAAGGATTCCCAGTTTATGATGCTTCCGGTCGATGTTCTCTTGAGTACGACGCTTTCGACGGAACTCGCCTCTTCGGAGGAAAAGTCCTTCCGGGAAACGCTTGTGCAGACATTCCGCGATGGCGGAATCCTGATGTACCCAATCGCTCTGCTCTTTTTCATCGGGCTTCTTCTCGTTCTCGAACGGTTCGTCGTCCTGCTTGTCAAGGGGGCGTCGCTTCGCTATCGCAAGGTTATCGACTTGGCTTCGTCCGGGAACATGGAAAAAGCGAAACTTCTCGCCAAAAAGATGCACGGCTCGGTGGGAAAAGTCGTCCAGGCGGGAATTCTCAAGGACTATGCGGACAGGGATTCGGCGGAAAAGGCAATCGAGGAAGTCTTTGCGGCGGAGGTCCCCGCTCTGGAACGCGGACTTTCCACGATTTCCGTCATGGCGACGACGGCTCCGCTCCTCGGGCTTTTGGGAACCGTGATGGGAATGATCCAGCTTTTCCAGGTCATCACGATGCACGGGACATCCGACCCGAAACTTTTGGCCGGGGGAATTTCAGTCGCCTTGGTTACGACCGAAGCGGGCTTGATCGTCGCGATTCCGCTCCAGCTACTCCACACGTTCCTCGCAAACCGTATCGACGGAATTCGCGCCCGGATGGAAAAGGCCGGACTTGCCGTTCTCAATTCCCGCTGGATTCGAGGCTGACATGCTTCGGCTCTCTATCTTGGAAGAAGTCCGTTCGCTCCTGGTCCAAGGTGGCTGGGTGATGCTTCCGATATTTCTCTTGGGCTTTTACGCCTGGACGCTCCTTTTGGAACGCTTCTTCGCTTACCGCCGAGCAAAAAGCGGACGGGAATGTGGAATTCGGGAACAGTTCCGTCAGGTGATTTCCCGGAACGCGCCTTTGGGAAGAAATGCGGTGCGCCATGCGCTCGATGCGGCGCGTCATTCCGTCGATGTGGATTTTTCGCGTTCGTTTCCGTCGATTTCCGTCTGTGCGGCTCTCGCTCCGATGCTCGGACTTTTGGGAACGGTTTCGGGGATGGTTCACGTGTTCAAGACAATCCAGGTTTTCGGTTTTGGAAATCCGGTCCTCTTGGCGGATGGGATTTCCGAGGCGCTGCTCACCACGCAGGCCGGGCTTCTAGTCGCCTTTCCGCTTGTCGTTGCGAATAACCAGCTGCTCGCCCGGATCGAACGGTTGAAAAATTCCGCGGACCGGGCTGCAACCGCATTTGAAAACGAAGTTTTCTCGGAGGGAAAGGCATGAGCTTCTTTCGCAGGGATCGCCGCCGTAACAGCGGAATCGACATTTCTCCGATGATGGACATGACGTTCATCCTTCTCATCTTTTTTGTCGTCACTTCGACATTTACGCGGGAAACGGGCATCGACGTTTCAAAGCCCAAGGCCAGCTCGGTGAAGGAACTTTCACGGGAAAGCATCCTCATCGGCGTGACGCGCCAAGGG
>CAVKXR010000233.1:0-3911 GCA_963660275.1 Oscillospiraceae bacterium | reverse complement strand
ATGTATGAATACACGGCTCGCGCCATCGGAGACGCTGTTCAAAAAAATCCCGACTACATCATATTCGAAATCAACACTTTCGGGGGAAGGCTTGACGCCGCTTTCGACATCGTCGATACGATTATGGGAATCAAAAATTCAAAGACGGTTGCCTTCGTCTCCAAAAAAGCTATCAGCGCGGGCGCCCTTATCGCCCTTTCAAGCAAGGAACTCTACATGCTTCCCGGAACGACCATCGGCGACTGCGCCCCGATAGTCCAGAACAGCGACGGAACACCGCAAATCGTCGGAGAAAAAATCCAGTCACCGCTCCGGGCAAAATTCCGCAACCTCGCCCAAAAGAACGGTTACCCGGAACTTCTCTCCATGGCAATGGTTTCCCCGGACCTCGCCGTGTACGAACTTTCGCGGAAAGACTCCACCATCGCTGTAGAAGCATCCAAATATGCCAAATGGAGCAAGCAGGACAAGGCTTTTTGGGGAACTCCCAAAGTCCTGGTCGATTCCGGTGAACTTCTAACGATGACCGACGAAGAAGCTGTCGCTTTGCACTTTTCCAAGGGAACCCCCGAGAGCCGTGCCGCTTTTGAAAAATCGCTCGGCATCGAAAGCAGCCACGAAATCGAAATCACCTGGAGCGAAAGCCTCGCACGCTTCATCGCAGGCATTTCGGGCATCCTTCTCATTCTCGGATTCGGAGCGCTCTACATCGAGTTCAAGACGCCGGGCTTCGGCATTTTCGGTATTGCGGGAATTCTCCTGATAGCGACCGTTTTCCTCGGACAATACATCAACCACTTGGACAGCTACCTGCCCGTCGCCCTGCTCGTTCTCGGAGCGGGCCTTTTTGCCGTAGAAATTCTTGTCATCCCGGGAACTTTCGTCTGCGGCATTCTGGGCATTCTCTGCATGGGAGCGGCCATCGTTCTGGCGTTCGACTTTTCCACGCTTCCCTCGTTCATTCCGGGTGCGGATGCCGAAGGAGCGGCGACACTTTTTCCCATCATCCTCTACGTCACGACCTGTGCGCTTATCGCGGTGCTGTTTCCCCTCTTCGCTTCCAAATATCTGATTCCGCTGCTTCCCGAAAGTTGGACGCCGATGCTCAAGACCGACCTCGAATCCGCAAAATCCCCGACAGAAGACATCATTGAAATCCATGTCGGGGAAAAGGGAAAAGCCGAGACACCGCTCCGCCCCGTGGGACATGCGAGATTCGGCAACAAATCGTTGGATGTCCAGACCAAGGGCGATATGATAAACGCAGGCGAAACCGTCTGCGTTACCGAAATCACCGATGGAAGAATCTGGGTCGAAAGATCAGAGGATTCTCCCGTAACCTAGGACTTCGCGAACCTGCTCCAGATGGGCGCGCGCCACGGGACGCGCCTTTTCCGCACCGGCACGAAGAATTTCGTCAATCCTTTCCGGGTGCGCCATCAGGTCGTTATACTTTTCACGCGCTTCGCCGAATGTTCGCTCCAAGATCTTCTGAAGTTCGCCTTTCGCATAGCCCCAGCCCATTCCGCCCGTGCGATATGTTTCCGCTAGCGCAGCCGTTTCTTCCGCTGTCGCAAAGAGCTTGTAAAGCCTAAACACGTTGCATGTATCCGGATCCTTCGGCGCTTCGATCGGGAGGCTGTTCGTCACGATTTTCCCGAGCTTCTTCTTGAGCGCTTTCGGTTCGAGGAAAATTTCAATCGTGTTGTCGTAGGACTTGCTCATCTTGCGACCGTCCAGTCCGGGAATCACGTCCGTCGTCTCCTGGATAAAAGGCTCAGGCACCGTGAAAACGTCCCGCCCCATCTGCTTGTTGAAACGGATGGCGATGTCCCGCGCAAATTCCACATGCTGCTTCTGGTCCTTTCCGACCGGGACAACATCCGCGTTGAACATCAAAATGTCCGCATCCATCAGGCACGGGTAGCAATACAGCCCCATGTTGATATTCGTGTCCAGATCTTCGCCCGCAGCGCGGTTCGCCTCGACCTTCGCCTTGTAAGCGTGCGCCCGATTCATAAAGCCCTTTGGCGTAAAGCAGCTGAGCGCCCAGCTGAGTTCAAAAATTTCGGGGATGTCGCTCTGGCGATAGAAAAGCCCCTTTTCCGGATCAAGCCCACAAGCGAGCCATGTCGCCGCCACTTTTCGGATGTTCTCGCGCATCTCGTCGCCGTTGTGGACGGTCGTGAGAGCGTGATAGTCCGCGATAAAGTAAATCGTTTCGTAATCCTTCGCCAGTTCAAGCGCCGGGCGGATGGCACCCAGATAGTTTCCCAGGTGAGGCGTTCCTGTGGGCTTGATGCCCGTAAGAGAAATCTTTTTCATAGAGGAAAATATAGAAATTGCGCTGGCTTTGAATCCAACGCGACAAAATCCGAACGCTTCAAATTTTCAAAGATTAAAAATCGTAAAAAATTACAATCTTCAGGTGGATAAATCTCTCCGAAAAGCGTTGTACACAATGGACACGAAATCCCTCTGCCATAAAAAATTCAACAAGGAGGAAAAATGGATTTTGAAAACAGGGAAGAAACTTTCGAAGAGTATCAAGGCGCAGGCGTCTATGCCGACCTTCTTCTCGACAGGACATTCAAAAAAGCTTTCAATCCCGATTCCCAGAACAAAATCTGCCTGATTGCTCTTTTGAACGCCTTGCTGGAAGGTGAAATCGACTGCCCGATTACAGATGTGCAGTCGCGCGACAAGGAATTTTCCGACGGTTCGAACGAAAACCGTTCCTCGATCTTTGACCTGTATTGCATCGATTCGGAAAAGCGGAGATTCATCATCGAAGTCCAAATCGCCAAGCAGGAAAACATTGTAAACCGAGCCATCTACTATGCGGCGCAGACCATTATCGCCCAGGGAAGCCGCGGCAAAACATATGCCTACGCTCTGGACTCCGTCATCACAATCGTATTCATGGAATTTGAACTTTTCGAAAACGCAAAATACATCCACCGGGCAAAACTCCAGGAAAAGGACGGGGATTGTCTCAGCGAGACGCTGAACTTCGTTTTCGTGGAGCTTCCCAAATTCAAAAAGAAAATGGGCGAACTGAAAACGCTCCTCGACAAAGGGCTTTTCGCCCTCAAAAACATCAAGAAGCTGCGAAAGATGCCGAATTTCTATGCTGGCACCGCCTTTGAGCTATTGTTTCGCATTTCGGAATTAGCTAAATTAAGCAAAGAGGAACTGCGTATGATCAATCTGGAACAAATGCGGAAATGGGACGCCTATGCCATTCGGAAATATGCGATAGAAACAGGGCACAAGGAAGGTTTTGAAACCGGACATAAAGAAGGATTTAACGCCGGACATCGAGAAGGCATTAAAGAAGGAATGAAGGAAGGTTTCAAAGAAGGAAAGAAAGAAGGAAAGAAAGAAGGCTTTGACTCTGGACACCGAGAAGGCGTTAAAGAAGGCTTCGATACGGGACACCGGGAAGGAATAAAAGAAGGGATTAAGGAAGGGATTCAAAAAGGCCTTCAGGAAGGGATTTCTATCGGCAAAAAGGAACTAGCAAAAGGCCTTCGCGATGACGGGATTCCCATCGAGATTATTTCAAAGCGCTGCGGTCTTTCTCCCGAAGAAATCGAAAAACTGTAAGGACATTCAAATTCCCCGGCATCCTTGATGCCGGGGAATTTTAAAGTGTCTATTGATTCATTGTCACACCTGTCCCTTGACAAGGACTAACTCCCTCAGCGTATTCACAACCAATCTTATATATACTTCCTGATTTTATCGTAAGAATGGATCCTGAAACAGGCATTACTACTGTAGAAGCTTGATGTTCACTTCCATCACAGATTAATGATGTCCCATCATAAGAAATGTCGGCTCCATTAGAACAATTATAAAAATAACTAAATGATTGACGACCTCTACAATCGTGCAATACTTTATAC
>CAVKXR010000232.1:0-3919 GCA_963660275.1 Oscillospiraceae bacterium | reverse complement strand
TCTTCCCGTGCCCCGCTTCCCTTCAAACAACAAAATAAGCGCAAAGTCCACAAATGCCGACAGAAGCAAAAGAAAAGACTTTGAAACTCCGACCGAAAAACTTATATTCTATGTGAATCTTTGGAAATCCTAACCAAGCCGTCCCGGAATTTCACCCAGAAGGAGACCCGCCGATGAGAACGCTCAAACTTTCTGCGCTTGCCGTTTTGACCGCGATGTTTTTTACTGCCTGCGGCGATGACGTAACAAAAGTTACCAAGGTAACGCAGGAAGCCTCAGGGCTGGAAGTCGTGGCGTCCGCGAATTCGCTCGGAAAATGCACCGCAGAAATTTCAGGCGAAATGAAGTTCGCGCAAAAGGAAAGCGCTGTTTTCGTATGCGCGGATTCCGCTTGGCAAAACGTTTCCGTGTCGGGCAAGGATGGCTCAGACGGAGCAAACGGCAAGGATGGAAAGGACGGTGCTTCGTGCTCTGCGGAACTTCTTGCTGATAGTTCGGGATTTAAAATCGTCTGCGACGGGGACTCGGTCGGCGTGATATTCAACGGAAAGGACGGATCGGACGGTGAAAACGGAGCGGTCGGAGAAAAAGGGGCGAGCGGAGAAGGTTGTACGCTTTCGGACAACGGCGACGGGACGCTTTTGCAGATCTGTGGGACGGATTCGGTTACTTTGTACAAGGCGCGCTGCGGAACCCAAGCCTACAACCCGGACTCGAATTTTTGCTACGGGGATTCCGTCGTCTCGCTCTGCGACGGAAAGTCCTACGATATTTCACGGGAGTTTTGCGATTTCCGCGACGGTCGCGTTTACAAGTTCACGGTTATCGGTTCGCAGACCTGGATGGCGGAAAATGCGGGATTTGACAACGGCTTACGGAATAATACTTGCCTAGATAACCTCGATAGTTGCGCAAAATTTGGCAGGCTTTATACAAGACTTTATGCGGAAAATGCTTGTCCAGAAGGCTGGCACTTGCCCACCGAGGCGGAATGGGATGTCTTGACGAATTACATGGATAAACGCAATGGAGACGATGATGTCGGAACAAGCCTTAAATCGCAAACCGATTGGGACAATGGCGGAAACGGACTGGATGAATTCGGTTTTAATGCGCTCCCCGCAGGACATGCTAAGGTTGTATATTGGCCACCTTCTATTGTCGATATGGGAAAATCAACCGATTTTTGGACTGCTAGCCCTTATTGTGTTGTTACGGGAAGCGGAGTAAGCTTTTGTGTTGGCAATCTTTTGGTGTCTTTGTCTGCAGACAATTCTTCGCTGCTCAAAAAAAGGGAAACGGATTTGACGGAAACCCAAACATTCTATTCCGTCCGCTGCGTCAAGGACTGATGGTTTAAAAATGAAAATCCCCAAAAGCCGTGCTTTCGGGGATTTTTTTGTGAAAATTTCTCGGCTGTTTACCGCAAGAACGAAAGGACCGCGTCGCCCATGCCGGTTGTGCCGACCTTGGTATCGCCTTCCTTCCAGATTTCGCCGGTGCGGAATCCCGCGCTGATCGTCTTTTCGACCGCGGTTTCGATAGCCTTCGCCGCTTCCTCTTCCTTGAAGGAATAGCGGAGCATCAGCGCAACGGAAAGAATCTGGGCAAGCGGGTTTGCGATGCCCTTGCCTGCGATGTCCGGAGCGGATCCGCCTGCAGGTTCGTAAAGTCCGAACGAGCCTTCCGCGATGGATGCCGACGGGAGAAGTCCCATGGAACCAGTGAGCATTGCGCATTCGTCGGTGAGAATGTCGCCAAAGAGGTTCGGGCAGAGGAGAACGTCGAACTCGCGCGGACGGCGGAGAAGCTGCATCGCGGCGTTATCCACGTAGAGATGTTCCAGTTCGACATCCGGAAATTCCTTGGCGATTTCCTTGACGATTTCGCGCCAGAAAACGCTCGTCGTGAGAACGTTCGCCTTGTCGATGCTCGCCACCTTCTTCTTGCGGAGACGGGCCGCTTCGAATGCGAAGCGCGCAATGCGTTCCACTTCGTAGCGGCTGTATTTCATCGTGTCAAAGCCGATTTCGTCCTTGCCCGAGCCTTCGCGGCCCTTGGGCTGTCCAAAATAGACATCGCCCGTGAGTTCGCGGACAGTCAGGATGTTAAAGCCGTCGCCGACGATATCTGCGCGGAGCGGACAGGCCGGTGCGAGTTCCTTGTACACGCGAGCCGGGCGGAGGTTGCAGAAAAGCTTGAAGTGCTTGCGGAGCGGGAGCAGGGCGCCGCGTTCCGGCTGGAGGTTCGGCGGTAGGGATTCCCACTTGGGGCCTCCGACCGACCCGAAGAGAATCGCATCGGCAGCTTCGCCTGTCTTGAGCGTGCTTTCCGGCAGCGGGTTCTGGAAATGGTCGTAAGCTACTCCGCCCACGTCCGCCCATTCCTTTTCGGTCGAGAATCCGAATTTTTCCGCTGCGGCGTCGAGAACGCGCACAGCCTCTTTCATGACTTCCGGTCCGATTCCGTCGCCCGGGAGAACGGCAATCTTGTAATTCTTGCTCATAGAAAACCTCGATTTTTGAAGCGGCACAAAAATAGAAAAACTCCCGCCTAAAATTTCTAAATCCCGTAGCAATCCCGCGTATTCTTTCGGACCGTTTCCATCAGGGTTTCGAACGGGACGCCTTTCACATGGGCGAGAACCTCTCCTATCTGCGGAATCATCCCGGCGTGGCTAGCCTTTCCGCGGAACGGAACCGGGGCGAGGTAGGGAGCGTCCGTTTCGAGCAGGAGTCTCTCGAGCGGGACATGGGCAGCCGCTTCGCGAACGCTTTCCGCATTTTTGAACGTGAGAATCCCGGTGAAGCCGACATAGACGCGTGCAGAAAGCGAGAGCACATTTTCGACAAAGTCCGCGCTGGCTGTGCAGCTGTGCACATGGAGCGTCGCCCCGTCCAAATTTGCCGAACGGAGAACATCGAGCGAATCCGCTTCCGCTTCCCGCAAGTGCAGGACAAACGTTTTGTGGAAAGGCTTTCCGATTTCGAGCTGCTGCGCGAAAACTTCCCGCTGTCTTTCGTGTGACGCCCCTTCGTAATGATAGTCGAATCCGATTTCCCCGATGCCGACCGTTTTCGGTTCGCGCCAAAGTTCCAAAAGTTTCCTTTCCGTCGCTTCGGAATAGTCGTCCGCATTGATCGGGTGCACGCCGTAAGCCGCATAAACCTGGGGAAACTCGTCGGAAAGATTTTTCGTGTAGGCGAAAGTCGGCTCTTCACAGGCGACCTGGATCACCGCATCCGGCTTCGGGTCTCTGGATTCCCACCAGTTTTTAAAATTGATACCCGTCCGCTCTTCGAACGAATCCATGTGGCAGTGCGAATCGACAAAGTTCATTTGTACGCAATCTCGACGACGGAATATTCTACGGTGCCGCGGGGAATGGTGATGGGAACGATATCGCCCTTCTTTTTTCCGATGAGAGCTGTTCCCACGGGAGAGTTTACGCTGATGCGGCCTTGGAGCGGATCGATTTCTTCGACGCCGACGAGCGTATAGATTCGCGTTTTCTTTGTCTTGGAATCCTGAAGTGTGACGGTCGCGCCAAAGCGGATGGAGCCGTCGGCTGGGGCTTCGGTACTCACGACCTTGGCGTGGTCGAGAATTTTATCGAGGGCGCGGAGCCTCCGGTCGATATCTCGCAGGCGCATCTTGCCGTAAGTGTAGGCGGCGTTTTCGGAGCGGTCTCCTTCGGCGGCAGCGGCGCCGACCTGGCGTTGCATTTCGGGGCGTTCGACGAACTTGAGGCGCTTCCATTCCTCCATCAGCTTGTCGAAACCTTCTTGTGAAATCGGATTAGGCATAATGCCCAATATAGAAATTTCTAACTTGGGTTTTATGGATTCCCTCTTTCAGTTCACCGACCTTTCTTTTTCGTATCCCGGAACATCGGCAAGGGCTTTGGACCGTGTAAATC
>CAVKXR010000231.1:0-3963 GCA_963660275.1 Oscillospiraceae bacterium | reverse complement strand
CTGTAATTTTTCGTGATGTCATTCTGAAGGTCTATCACGACCAGCGCACTGTTTTTCATTTTGATTTCCTTAAAAATATAACTGAAAATATATCCTACCGAATGATAGGCTGTCAAGGGTGAAAAGCTTTTCTGCGAAATGCTTAGCTGAAAATAGGATGACTTGTATTACCGCCATTTTTAATAGAGAACTTCAAAAAAATGCTATAATTTAATCTGTTGGTTGCTTTTTATTTGGAGGTTGTTTTTGAACTGCATTGAAATCTGCGCAGGAGCAGGCGGTCAAGCTTTGGGGCTTTCTCAAGCGGGCTTTGAACATGTTGCTCTTGTTGAGTATGAATCTGATTATTGTGCGGTTCTAAAACAAAATCGTCCTGAGTGGAATGTTATCTGTGAAGATGTAAAAAACTTTTCTGGTTTGCCTTACAGAAATGATATAGACCTTCTTGCTGGCGGTGTTCCCTGTCCACCTTTTTCAGTTGCAGGCAAGCAGCTTGGAAATTCTGATGAGCGCGATTTGTTTCCCGATGCGATTCGTCTTATAAAGGAAATAAATCCTAAAGCAGTAATGCTTGAAAATGTAAAAGGCTTTCTTGACCCGAAATTTGATTCATACCGTTCTGAAATTTTGGATAAGATTCGCTCGCTTGGCTACAGTGTCCATATTCAGCTTTTGAATGCGTCTGATTATGGTGTTCCGCAGTTAAGACCTAGAATTGTGATTGTCGCCATAAGGAATGATTTGCAGGACTGTTTTAGTTATCCGCCTCCTCTTTCTGTGCAGAAAAATACGGTCGGCAAGATTCTTGCGGATTTAATAAAAGAGAAAGGCTGGAAAGGAGCTGATGGCTGGATAGAAACAGCTGATTCAATAGCTCCGACAATTGTTGGCGGTTCTAAGAAACATGGCGGACCTGATTTAGGACCGGCCAGAGCCAGAAAAGCTTGGGCTGAACTTGGAGTTGACGGCAAAGGCATTGCGAATGAAGCTCCATCAGCTGATTTTGAAGGAATGCCGCGGCTTACACCAAGAATGGTCGCACGTATTCAGGGATTTCCAGATTCTTGGAATTTTGGAAAAACAAAAACTAAGGCTTGCCGAATGATAGGCAATGCTTTTCCTCCGCCGGTCGCAAAAGCTGTCGGCGAAGAGATAATGGAGGTGTTAAGGAATAATGGAAGCATTGTTGACTCAAGAGAGAAAGAAGTATCACAAATCACTGCTTGAAAACGGCGTTCTGACTATAGATAGTCACGGAGTTCCAAGCAACGCTGACAAGTCTTCAAAACTGTCAATTTGTATTGCCAATGGTATTGCGGAGCTTCTTATGGCTGAAACTGCGGAAAAAGCGGTGGGTCAAACTTCCGGAGCAAAGTTTGAGCAGATAAATATGGAATTTCTCTTGAACACATTTCCGAAATTGCAGAATATCCGTCCGGGAATTTGGCATATCATAAAACTCGGAAATAGAAATTCGATAAAAACAAGCAGTTTTGCTCAATATGAGCATCTTGAATATTTAAGCGAGCTTACAAAGGCTGATGCAAGACTCGCTGCCAGTATGGGAAATGATTATATGGTCGCTCCTGATGTCGTTATTTATCGCGAGCCTGTCGAAGATTCCGAGATAAATAAAACGCAGCTGATAGTTGATGACAAGACTTCAAACTTGACATACCTAAGGAAGAGCAATGGCGGACTTCCGATTCTTCATGCGTCTATTTCTGCAAAATGGACGATGAGAAGCGACCGTGCGCAAAACAGCCGGACAGAAGCACTAGGACTGATTCGCAACAGAAAAGGAAATTTGCCACATATTGTTGTTGTTACAGGAGAGCCGATGCCGTCGCGGCTTGCATCGCTGGCTCTTGGAACAGGCGATATTGACTGCATGTACCATTTCGCCTTGTATGAATTGATAGAATCAGTAAAAGCTATACAATCTGAAGATTCGATGGAATTATTAGATGTCTTAATAAAAGGAAAGAGGCTTAAAGACATAAGCGATTTGCCTTTGGATTTAGCAGTTTGACTGTTTGGACATAACGATTTCATACTGGAGTTTTTCGAACAATCGTTTTTTGTTCTTGTTATTTTTTTAGGGCTGGGCTTTGTCGTTGTGATGTAACTGCAAAAAAGGACCGGCTTGCCGGTCCTTTGCTTTGTTATAAATTTTCGCTGCTATTTTGCAGGATCGGCTGTCTCGGTCGGAGCTTCGGTGGAAAGTTCTTCGGAAGCCTTGTGGACGATGAGAGAGTCCGGCGTGTATGTCGGAATCGGAGCGGCCGGTACGACTTCTACGGAGACCGGCTTGTCTGCCGCCGCTGGCGCTTCGAAGAAATTGACCTTGGAAAGTCCGAACATCATCAGCCAGGAAAGGACAAGTCCGCCGATTCCCATGACGATGCCCGTTTTGGCCATGCCGTTTGTATCGGTGTAGCCTGTCGCATGGGCGAGCGCATTCGGAGGCGTCGAAATCGGGAGGCACATGCCGAGCGAGCTGGCAAAGGCGACGGATACGAGCAGCGCGGTAACTCCGCCGAGAGGCGCAAGATTATCTTGGCAGGCGACGGCAACTGCGATAAAGATGGGAACGAGAAGGCTCGCCGTGGAAGTGTGGCTCATGAAGTTCGCCATGAAAAGGCAGATGAGACCGCTGCCGATCATCAGCGCGAACGGTGACCAGGTGTTGAACGGAATCGCATTGATAAGATGTCTCGCAAGTCCGGTTTCCTGCAAACCGAGACCGAGCGCAAAACCGCCGGCGACAAGCCAGAGAACGTCCCAGCTCATGTCGTTCAAGTCTTTCTTCGTGATGACGCCCGTCAAGGCGAATACCGCCATCGGGATCATCGCAATCACGTTGTCGTTGATGCCGTGAACCTTGTTTCCCGTAATCCAGAGGACGACGCAAAGCGCAAAGGTGACATAGACGATAATCGCTCGCGGAGAAGTGTCGAACTTGTTCGCACCTTCGCCTTCGATTTTCAGAACCATCTCTTTCATCTTGATCGGATAAATCTTCAGAAGAAGCACCCAGGCGATTGCCATCAGAACGATAACGTAGGGGATGCCGAACATCATCCACTGTCCAAAACTCACGTTGAATCCCGCGTTCTGGAGAGCGCCGAGCGCAATCGCGTTCGGGGGCGTTCCGATCGGAGTTCCCATACCGCCAATGTTCGCTCCGAGCGGAATGGCTAGAGCAAAAGCGGCCTTGCCGCGATCGTCTTCGTCAAAGAGCTTGAGGACCGGTCCCAGGATGGCTAGCATCATTGCAGCGGTCGCCGTGTTGCTCATGAACATCGAAAATACCGCGGTGATCATCATCAGGCCCAGAAGCACGTATTTCGGATTTTTGCCGAACGGCTTGAGGAGCACGCGGGCAAGGTTCTTGTCCATGTTGTACTTTGTCGCTGCGGAGGCGAGGAAGAATCCGCCGAGGAACAGCATAATAATCGGGTTGGCGAATGTCGCCATGATGGACTTGAACTGGAGAGGCGTTACGCCTTCGACGCGGAACGGCAGCAGGGCGGAATTCGAAAGGGTGAGGATCATCAGCACGATGACTAGCATCGAGGTGGACCAGATGGGGAACGGTTGCAGAATCCAGAAAAGCGCAGCCATCACGAAAATGGCAATCACGCGGATTTCCAGCGGGTTCAGGAGGTTTTCCCCGGTGAGGCCTAGAGCCTCGTAAGGAACGAAAAGCGCAGCGATCGCTAAAATCGATGCGATAATCAGTTTTATCAGTTTTGCTTTTGTCATGATTTTTCCCATGTTACAGATAGGGAAACCCTATCGGATGATTGCGCAAAGTTAGTAAATAAACGTTCAGGGAAAATGCCGTTTTGAATTAGGGAAAACGAGACAAACGAAAACATTTCTTTACATGATGCTTTTACGGATAAAGCGTCTTTATCGGGGAATCTTCTGTCGGGGAGCGGGACTGTCGATTTGTAT
>CAVKXR010000230.1:0-3966 GCA_963660275.1 Oscillospiraceae bacterium | reverse complement strand
CGTCTATGAGCATCCGGTGAACCGTTTCGTTGCGACTTTCATCGGCGAAGCGAACATTCTCGAATGCGAACGCATCTCGGAAAAGATGGCTCGGACGAATTTCGGGGAACTTGCCCTGGAAAAGGATCCGGCCTGGACGCCAAACGAAAACGGCAAGGCTCGCGGCGGAATCGCCATCCGCATGGAAGACATCCACGTCTGCACGCCCGAAGAAAATTTTTCGGAAAACGTTTTTCCGGCGAAGATTCTCGAACGGATTTTCCGCGGCGACTACTGGGAACTCATCGCGGAACTCCCGGGCAAGGGCGCAAGCGAAAGCCTCAAGCTCCGCGTGATGACCGACCCGGACGAAATCTACGACCCGGGCGACGAAGTCCGGCTCTACATGGAACCTCAATACCTGCAAGTTCTGAGCGACTAGTCCCATGAAACGTCGAACCGAAGTCTTTGAAGGCAAGCTCACCACACGCGCCCACATGCAAAAGACAGGCGCGCTGCTCACCGGACCGGGAATCCTCTGGCTGCTGGTCTTCCTCTTAATCCCGACCGCTTTTCTGATGGTTCTCGCCTTTGCGAACCGGGGCGCTTACGGAAGCATCGACTGGACTTTTTCCCTCACGAATCTCAAGCGGCTTCTCGGCTTCAGCTCGTTCGGCTGGTCACCGGACAATCTGCTTATCCTGTGGCGGAGCGTTCAAATCGCCGTCTTCACCACGGTCCTCTGCATCGCTATCGGGCTTCCCATGGCGTTCTGGATTGCAAACCACGATAGGTCCATGCGTCAGTTTCTCTTTGCGCTGATCATGGTTCCCAGCTGCACGAACCTTGTCATCCGAACCGCCGCCTGGATGATCCTGCTCGGACCGGACATGTTTCCCGCCAAGGTGGCAAGCTTTCTCGGCTTCATCGCCGATGGAAAATCTCTCTACCCGGGAAGTTTTGCCGTCTATATCGGCATGGTCAGTTCCATGCTCCCGTTTGCCGTGCTCCCGCTCTACACGAGCGTCGAACGCCTTGACTGGGGAATCGTCGAAGCGGCCCGCGACCTCTATGCAGGTCCCGTCCGCACGTTCTACCACGGAATCCTTTCGCAGATGAAGCCCGGAATCATCGCAAGCGTCATTCTTACGCTTGTCCCGAGCCTCGGGATGTATGTCATCAGCGACCTTTTGGGCGCAGGAAAGTATATGCTCATCGGCAACCTGATCCAGCAGCAGTTCGGTTCCGCAAGCGACTGGCCGTTCGGCGCGATGCTCGGGATAGTCCTCATCCTTTCGAGCGTCATCAGCCTTGTCATTTTCCAACGGACCGGAGGGAAGAACTTTGTCTAAGCGGAAACTTCCGATCATCGCAAGCGTCCTCGCCCTTGTCGGCTTTCTTCTTCTGTATCTTCCGATGTTCCTCGTCGCGATGCAGAGCGTAAACGCAAGCAGGCACGGGCAGGCGTGGCAAGGCTTCACGCTCGACTGGTATGCGCGGCTCTTCGAAAACTCGATGGTCCAAACAACGACCGTCAACACGCTGATTCTCGCCGTGGCAAGCACGCTCATCGCCACCGCGCTCGGCACGCTTCTCGCCATCGGCCTCCACCGGACGCCCTGGGGAAAAAAGATGCGCTACTTTTTCGACATGTCCATCAACGTTCCCGTGGTGACGCCGGACATCCTGATGGCCATCGCTCTCGCGGTCGTCTTTGCGCTTTTCCGTTCCTGGACGACAATCTTCGATCCGGGAATGCTCACCATGATAATCGCCCATGTCACGCTCGAAATCAGCTTCGTCGTACTGGTCGTGCAAAGCCGCCTCTCGAGCATCGGGAAAGAGCAAATCGAAGCGGCCCGCGATCTCTACGCATCGACCGCCGGAGCCTGGTTCCGCGTCATCCTGCCGCAGCTTTCGACGGCGATTGTCTCCGGCGCGCTTCTCGCCTTTACGCTTTCCCTCGACGACTTCATCCTCAGCTTTTTCACGAGCGGTCCCGAATCGCAGACGCTTCCGCTCTACATCTACGGTTCGCTCAAGCGGGGCATCTCGCCGCAAATCCATGCGCTTTCGACAATCGTCTTCGGGCTGACCCTTTTTGCGATGATTCTCTTCACGTTGAAAGGAATCCGCAGGGAGCGAAAAATCGCCAGAGGAAATTAGCCCAAAAATTCTCATCCACCACCCAACCCCATAGGCACAAAAATTGAAAAAACTTTTCACCATCCTCTCCCTCGCTTCCCTCTTCGCGGTCTCCGGGCTTTTCCTCGGCTGTAACGAAAAAAGCGCGGACAAGCCGAAAAAAGTCACGGTCATGATTTACAGCGAATACATCGACCCGGACATGATCAAGGATTTCGAAGCGAAGACAGGCTATACGCTCAAGCTCGAACTCTACGAAGCCCAGGAAGAGATGATAAGCAAGCTGCAGACCGTCGGAACCGCCCAATACGACGTGGTCATCGCAAGCGATGTCGTCATCCAGCAGATGGTGCACCTCGGGCTTATCGCGGAAATCGACACGAACAAGGTTCCGAACCGCATCAATGTCGCAAGTCCGTTCAAGAACCCGAGCTACGACCCGACAAACACCTACACGCTTCCCTATCTCTGGGGGACGACTGGCATCCTCTACCGCGACTCCGAAATTGACCCGATGAACGCGAGCTATGCGATGCTTTTCGACGCCCAAAAGACGAAGGGCAACTTCAGCCTCCTCGAAGAGAGCCGCTCCATGCTTTCCATGGCGCTCCAGGCCAAAGGCTTCGACGCGAACAGCACGAACAAGGATGAGATCAACCAGGCGGTCGAATACATTCTCCAAGCGAAGAAGGATCCTCACTTCCTGGGCTTTGACGGGTCGGTCGGCGGAAAGGACAAGGTTCTCTCCAAGATGGACTGGGCAGCGATCGTCTTCAACGGCGAAGCGATGGCAGCAATCGACGAAGATTCCACGCTCCAGTTCGCCATCCCGGTCGAAGGCTCCTTCATGTGGGTCGATGCCATGACGCTTTCGAGCAAATCCCCAAATCCGGAAGGCGCTTATGCATTCATGAACTACATCCTCGATGCGAAAATCGGCGCCCAGCTCGCCAAGTATATCAATTACGCCACGCCGAACAAGGCCTCGCTCGAAGTCCTCGATAGCGAATTCACCGAGAACCGCGTCATCAACCCGACCGATGCGGAAATCAAGCGCATGGTGTTCCTTAAGGATCCGGGAGACGCGGCGCGCCTCTTCGACGAAGCCTGGACCATTGTGAAGACCCGCTAACCGACCCGCTAAAGATGCAGAAGAACCGATTCGAACTTCTCAAGACGTCCGCCCGGTCCAAGGCGCGGCTGGGAAAAATCTACACGGGCCACGGCGTCATCACCACCCCGATATTCATGCCCGTCGGCACGCAGGCGACCGTCAAGGCGCTCACCCCGCGCGACCTTTCCGAAGCGCAGGCGGAAATCATCTTGGGGAACACCTACCATCTCTATCTCCGACCGGGAACGGCTCTTATCCGCAACGCGGGCGGGCTGCACCGGTTCATGAACTGGCACGGTCCGATTCTCACGGACAGCGGCGGATTCCAGGTGTGGAGCCTCAAGGATCTCCGGAAAATCAAAAAGGACGGTATCGAGTTTCGCAGCAATCTCGACGGTTCCAAGCACTTCTTTTCCCCGGAAAACGTGATGAAGGCAGAGCGGGAAATCGGCGCGGACATCATCATGGCTCTCGACGAATGCACGCCTTACCCGAGCACGGTCGCCGAAGCGGAAAAATCCCTGAACTTTACGCTCCACTGGACGCGCAAGGCCAAGGAATATCTGCAAGCGAACCCGCCGCTTTTCGGCTACGACCAGAGCTTTTTCGGAATTGTCCAGGGCGGAATGCACAAGGAACTTCGGAAAAGGGCCATCGAGGAAATCCAAAAGGTCGAACCGGACGGATTTGCGCTCGGAGGACTTTCCGTCGGTGAACCTGCGGAAACG
>CAVKXR010000229.1:0-4016 GCA_963660275.1 Oscillospiraceae bacterium | reverse complement strand
CGGTTTATGCAGCACGGACGCTTTTTTATTTAAAGCGTTTAGGGCATACGGTGGCATTGGTCGAAACTTCCGCTGGAAAATCCGTTGCGAAATTTGAAGGCGTCTCTGACGCGCTTTTGTGCGCAGATACCGTTTTGGAAAATGATGACTTTTTTTCTGAAGCGGCGAGCGGAAGCTCGTCTTTTGCGGGAATGGCGATTGTTCCATGTTCGATGGGAACGCTTGGAAAGGTCGCAGGCGGAATTGCGGATAATGTGATCACGCGTGCCGCCGATGTCTGCCTAAAGGAACGCCGTCCGTTGGTTGTCGTTCCGCGGGAAATGCCTTACAATCTGATTCATCTGGAAAACATGGAACGTTTGCTTCGGGCCGGGGCGACAGTAATTTCCGCAAGCCCGCATTTTTATACAAATCCTCGGACGATTGAAAACTTGGTCGATACGGTCGTCGCCAAAATTTTGACGCATTTGGGCGTTCCGAATGAAATCGTTCCGAAGTGGGGAATTGCTCGATGAATTTTTTTTCGAAAATCGTAGAGTTTGGACATCTCGTCAGGTTCAGCCATTCGCTGTTTGCAATGCCTTTTGCGCTCGGTTCGATGTGGGTTGCCGCAGACGGATTTCGCGGGATGACGGGCGCTGCTATTTTCAAGTTGGTGTTCTTGATTGTCGGTTGCATGGTGACTGCTAGAAATTCCTCGATGTCCTTTAACCGCTTGGTCGATGCTAAGTACGATGCGGAAAATCCGCGGACGGCGAAAAGGCATTTGCCTGCGGGAAGAATGCAGAAGAAATCCGTCATCGGGTTTATCGCTGTAAACGGGATTTTGTTCTGTGCCTTTGCTTGGATGCTGAATCCGCTTGCCGGCGCCTGTTCCGCGCCGGTCTGGCTCGCGCTCCTTTTTTATTCCTACTGGAAACGCTTTTCGTGGCTTTGCCATTGGTATCTGGGCTTTGCCATCGGGATGAGTCCTCTTGGGGCGTGGATTGCCGTGCGCGGAGAATTTGCCGCTTTTCCGATTTTTTTGATGGTCATTCTGATGCTTTGGATGGGAGGCTTTGACATTATCTATGCGACGCAGGATGAAGAAATCGATCGCAAATCCGGGCTTCATTCGGTTCCCGCTCGCTTTGGGAAAAAGCGGGCCTTGAAAATTGCGCTGGGCAGCCATATCGCTATGCTTGCCCTCTGCATCGTTTTTGGCGTGTATTGGAAAATGGGCATCGCCTGGTGGAGTGTTTTTTTCTTGATGACCGTTTCGATTCTCTACATTCATCTGTTTCGAAAATCGGATGACCTTGATGCGATGAACCGCGACTTTTTTTTGGCGAATGTCGGCGTGAGCGTCTTGGTGATGATCGGGCTTGTCGTCTGGATTCTTTTGGGAGGAAATGCCGATGCGTTCAGGTAAGCGGAAATTCTGCCATCGTACGGGGATTTTTTTTGCCGGACTTTCCTTGGTCGATGTTTTGGGAATCGAACTGGGATTCTTGCCAAAAGCCGAGGCAGAGTTTGCTCTAAATATTTTAATTGCCTTGCTTGCGGTTTCAATCGGTGTCGGGTTCTACTTCAAGAACCGCGAAGAATAAATTTTTGTTTTTGTGAGCTTTAGCTTTCAAATCAAGCTATATTTGTTTCCGACATTGTCTATCTATGTAAAGATGGACGGATAAAGTTTTAAGAGTATTTGCTCTTGTTCTCTAGTTCGAAATCTAGACAATTTCAAACCCAAGAGAGAATAAGACGAACGCTCACGTTTGCCGTGACCAATCACACGGCAACGGTTTTGCCTAGATACTTTTCGTGTGTAGGTAAACTGCCTTTGGGGCGTGAGTCGTTTGTGTTTGTTTCTTGGTAGGCAGTCTAGAGCCTCGAACTTGACAGACACATCGACTTGCGCCCTTTTTGTCGATTGTCGCAGGGGTAAATTCTCGCAGACGGTGAGGATTTATGGCTGATAGAATGATGGTGAAGCAAAGAGGCGCTATCTATACCCCGGCATTTTTGGTAAACATCATCTTGGATTTTGGAGGATACACCGGAAAGAAAATTTTGCATAAACACGTGATGGACAACAGTTGCGGTGACGGGGCCTTCTTGACTGAAATCGTGCGAAGATATTGCCGGGCTTTTGGGAAAAAATATCCAGAGGAAATCAAAAGAGAACTCGAAACCTATATTCATGGAATCGAAATTGACGCTGGCGAATGCGAAAAAACGAAACGCAATTTGAATTCGATCGCAAGGGAAGTTGGAGTTGTCGATATCAGATGGGACATTCGTTGTGCGGATGCCCTTTCCTGTTTTGCAGATTACCGTTCAAGGATGGACTTTGTGTTTGGAAATCCACCGTATGTACGGGTACACAATCTGGTGGAAAAATACGATGCTGTAAAGAAGTTCGCCTTTTCTCAAAATGGGATGACGGATTTGTATATCGTATTTTTTGAAATCGGCATTGAAATGCTTTCCGAACATGGGACAATGGCGGTGATTACGCCGAGTTCCTGGTTGAATAGCGTCAGCGGCGGTGTACTGCGAAACTATATTCGAGAACATGATAATTTGACAGGGCTTATTGACTTGGAACATTTCCAGGCTTTTGATGCGACGACATACACAGTCGTGTCGCGGTTTAGGAAAGCGGGACGTTCTCGGGAAATATCCTATTCCATTTTAACGGATTTCTCTAAACTTCCGATTTTCAAAGAGAATCTTTTCCTAAAAGATATTGATATAGATGGATGTTTTTATTTATCCAAGCGAGAAAATTTACGAAAGCTGAGGGAAATTTTGGAAACACAAAGACGATTAGAAATTCAAGTAAAAAACGGTTTCGCTACTTTGGCGGATAAAATATTTATCGCTTCTGTTGATTGCGAAAACAGCATTGATGTGATTAAAGCTTCTACGGGAAAATGGAGCCGGTGCGTTTTTCCGTATGATCGAAATGGAAAGCCAATTCCGTTCGAAAATTTAGGAATGAAGACAAAAAAATATTTATTGGACAACAAGGAAAAGTTTTCAAAGCATGGGGATGCGGATTGGTATTTGTTTGGCAGGTCCCAGGGAGTGAATGATGTTTTTAAAAACAAGATAGCCGTCAATTCCATTCTGAAAGATGTGGATTCGATAAAGCTGAATCAGGTATCTGTCGGAAAAGGAGTGTATAGCGGCTTGTATATTCTTTGTGATTTCTCGTTTGCGGAAATCAAGAAAGTTCTCTGCTGTGATGATTTTATTCAATATGTAAAAATGTTAAAGAAGTATAAAAGCGGAGGCTATTATACGTTTTCGTCAAAGGACTTGAAAAAATATCTGGTATTTAAACTAGGAGAGAAAAATGGACAACCGTGAATTTTTAGATGTAATATCAAGTTCTTTTAAAAAGTTTCTTGAAACCGGTTCACGCAGCAATGAGAAACTAAAAGTTTTGCATGGAGCAATTGCCTCGGATATTTTTGAAAAGCTCAAACGTCTATCCGGTTTCTCGAAAATTTCAGGACGCTTTGCCGTTGCTTCTTTAGGTTTTCAGGAAGGAAAGGAATCGGAAATACGAGGACGTTATATCGATAAAAAAGTAGATATCACAATTATCGATAAGTCTAGGAATATCGCGGTAGCGGGAATTGCGGTGAAATTTGTGATGCAGAACTATTCGCAAAATTCAAACAACTATTTTGAAAATATGCTTGGCGAGACGGCAAACATACGTTGCAATGGAGTTCCTTATTTTCAGATATTCATTATTCCCGATAGAATCCCTTATTATGACAAGGAGGGATGCATTCAAAAATGGGAGAACTTTTCGGACAACAACACTCATAAATACGAAATCCTTGCGCGAGACAATCCCGACTTCTATTTTCATACGCCGAACAAGACGCTTTTATATGTGGTGCATATTCCCGATGCGGATGAACGGATGTCTTCGAAAAAAGATTATGTCCGGGTCTATTCCAGTCTAGGCTCATTAAATGTGAAAGAAACATCAATGCCTTATCATGCGCTACGAG
>CAVKXR010000228.1:0-4032 GCA_963660275.1 Oscillospiraceae bacterium | reverse complement strand
GGATTGAACTTCTCTTCTGCGCGTTTCTCGGATTAATTTGTGTACCGCTGTCTTTCGTTTATGTGAAATGCTATTATGCTGTCGAGGATTTTTTCTCCCGGTGGAACGCTCCGAACTGGCTGAAGCCCGCAATCGGTGGCATTTTGTGCGGAATCGTCGCCATCGGATTTCCGCAGGCGATGGGCGGAACTTGGGACTACGTGGAAAGCATGACCCGCTTGGTGGATCCGGCGAGCGCACCTTCCGTAATCTTTCTTCTCGGACTTGTCCTTGCGAAAATTCTAGCGACATCTTTTACCGTGGGAAGCGGAGGCTCGGGCGGCGTCTTTGGACCGTCGCTCTTTTTGGGAGGCGTTATCGGGGCTGCATTTGCCGTCGCCGTCGAAACGCTTGGCCCGGGAATTTTGCGGGAACCCGGAGCGATGCCGCTTGTTGGGATGGGGGCGTTCTTTGCCGGAGCGGCAAAGGCTCCGCTCGCTGGTGTCGTCATGGTCTGCGAAATGACGGGCAGCTACCAGCTCTTGCCGGGAATCATGATTGCCGCGGTCGTCCATGTCGCCTTTAGCCGCAAGTGGAGCATTTACCGCAGCCAGGTGCTGAACAAGTTTGCGTCGCCCGTTCACAGGCTCGAAATGGACCCGGACCTGTTGCGGACGATTTCCGTCGAATCCGTCATGCAAAAAACGCCCGTATTGGAACTCTCGGCGTCAAAGACCTTTCACGAGGCGGAGCGTGAAATCGACGCTTTCAACATGGAACATGTCGATTCGGCGAACGTCCATTCCTATCCGGTTTTCGAGGATGGAAAGTATCTGGGAATTTTGGATTGGAGCCTCGCCTTGCAGAACATCGTATCAATTGAAGGTTCGGCTTCTGTCCTGCTTGTTTCGGATTGCGTTTCGCGTTCGCCGCTTTTGCCTGCGAGCGCCGATCTGCACACGGCGATGAAGTTTATGCTCAAACATTCCCTGAACGAAGTCTATGTCAAGAACTCGGCGGGGAAAATCGAAGGAGTTCTCTCTACCGCAGTCATTTTAGACACTTATGATCGCGTTGTCCGGGAAAGCTTTAAAAACTGAGGGAAAGAACCGCTCCGGGCGCGCGGGATTCCAAGCGAAATGTTGGCACAAGGGAAAGCTGATAATTTCTTCGTGCGACATAGGAATCCCTTCGTTCCTGAAATCTCCGGGCGTTCCGCCCCTGTTTTCCACCGACCGCTTTCAAGATAATTCCCGCGGTAATCGGGTAGGGGGAAAGAAGCGCCATATAGAGCCCTGCCATGAAAACGTCGTTTGCGTCATCAGTGGAAGCCATGATGCAAAGGCTGCTGCCGAGAAGAAGCCCACCCGAGATGAGGAAGATATTTCCGAGGCGCGAAAGATTTTCGTGGCGGCGTTCGTACTTTTCGATTAGGCCCTCGTAAATCGGCACGCTGTCAGGCTCGAAATGAATTTGTCTGGAATCGGAAATTGACTGGTCGGATTCTACGGGGGAATCCTGGATAGGTCTTTCCCAGACGGATGTTTGTGCAAAGCTTGCCGCAACGGCGATAAACAGAAAAACGAAAATCTTCATGCTTTCAATATAATTTTTAGAGATGCCTTTTCCCGCAGATATTTTCGATGTCAATTTGGAAAACGGCGGTGTGGGCTATCGCCCTGTCGATGTAGGCTTCGCCTTCTTTCAGGAAATCCGGACTGTATTTTTCGATGAGCCTTTGCAGACCGGTGCGCGGATTTTCCGCCTTTCGGACGCGGCCAAAAACGATGCAGCTTTCGAATGCGGACGAAAACTGTTCGGGGTGCACCTGGGAATTTCGGACAACGGTAAAGCAGACCTTGGAATCCCGCTCGAAGGCGAAAAATTTCTCGCCGGCGTTTTGCGCTCCGTGAAAATAAATCGTCTTGCCGTCAAAGGCAAAGTTCACTGGAACCCCGTAGGGATATCCGACAGAATTTGTCGTGGAAAGAACGCCGTATTCGCCCGACGTTAAAATGTCCCTCGCCTCTTCGGTTTTCATCTGGCGGTCCTTTCTGCGCATTGGCGGAAATGCGGCGAGCGACCCGAAGGAAAAATCCTCGACGTGGACAGGTTTTTCGTCGAGAAGCGCTTCGACAAGAACGCCTTTTTGATAAGTCAGCTTCAGCGAAAAGAAGGGCGCCTCCCTGTCGAGAAGCGTGAGAAAAATCCGGTCGCCGTCCCAATGCGGAAGCTCCGCGAATTTTTCCTTGGAAATCCATTTCAAAACGCCCTCGTCGCAGTCGCGAATCTTTCCAGAGAACTTCGTTGCGCGGAAAAGGTGCATGAATTCGGTCTCGGTCATTTCGTCGCTCAGGAATGTAACGATGCCGCAGTAGCGCAAATTTTGCAGCGCAAGACCGGTTTCTTCGAGAACTTCGCGCCGCACGCAATCTTCGGGGCTTTCCCCCTCTTCGAACTTTCCGCCGATTCCAATCCACTTGTCGTGATTGATGTCGTTCTTCTTCTTGACGCGGTGCAAAAGCAGGTAGGAACCGTTCTGTTCGATGTAGCAAAGGGTCGTGTTGATCATGCGGGAAAGTTAAAAATAAATGGGGGCGTATGGATTATTTGGCTGAGTTTACCACCGTTTTTATTCCCGTTCGGGAATAGATGAAGAGTCTTCGCCTGTTGGATGAACGGTATTTTCCCGTTCGGGAAAATGTTATATTTTCTCTATGCAAATCTACACTCTTTCGGATATTTCCAAATTTGTCAAAGCCCGACGGAAACACTTGAATTTGACCCAAGCGGAATGTGCGGCATTTTGCGGAGTTGGCAACCGATTCTTTTCCGAATTGGAAAATGGCAAGGAATCCTTGCATATTGGCAAGGTTTTAAAGGTCTTGCAAATGTTGGGCGTCAATTTGCATGCACTTGAAAAGGAAAATGATCGATGAAATTGAATGTTTTCTTTTCTGACAAATTGGCGGGCAACTTGGAATCAACTCCTGATAGAGGAGTTGTATTTCGATATGATACAAATTTCATAAAAGGAGGAATTCCGCTTTCTCAATCATTGCCTTTGCAGACCGCAGAATTTTCTCAACAAGACAGTCTTCCGTTTTTTTCCGGAATTTTGCCAGAAGGAGATGTCAGACACAGAATTTCCGATTTTTTGCATATTTCCGAGACAAGTACTTTTAAACTGCTTCAAGAATTGGGTGGCGATTGTGCGGGGATGATTTCTATTTTACCCGAATTGGAACAGAATTTCTCGGCGGCTTCTTATCCTTTAAATGAAAACTTTTACGAAAAAATTTCTAATGAAACTTTGCTGGCGTTTATTCAAAATGAAAATAATCGTCCGCTTTTAAAGGCTAGAGAAGAACTACGATTGTCTCTTGCCGGTGCACAGGAAAAACTCCCTTTGGCTTATTTTGAGGGGTGCTTTTATCTACCAAAAAATGGCGCCCCGTCAACACATATCCTTAAGCCGACAGGCAATGGAGAATTGGTTTCTTTGGCAGCCAATGAATATATTTGTATGCAGTTGGCTAGAAACGTCGGTCTCTCGGTTCCTGAATCGGCATTGTGTCGTATAGGAAGCCAAACTTTTTTCCTGATCGAACGTTACGATCGATGGCGTGAAGCAAATCGAATCTCTCGACTGCATCAAGAAGACATGTGCCAAGCGTTGGGCGTCTTGAGCGACCATAAATATCAAAATGATGGAGGCCCTGGAATTTTTGATATTTATAATTTGTTGAAACAGAAAGCGACAATTCCCCTTTTGGATACAAGGAGATATTTGCAATATGTTCTATTCAATTTGATAATCGGAAATTGTGACGCCCATGGAAAAAATTATTCTCTTCTTTACGAAGACTCGGTTTTGAAGCTGTCGCCCATTTATGATGTTGTCTGTACAGTGGTCTATCCCAGTCTTACGAAGAAAATGTCTATGAAAATAGGAAAGCATTATGAAATCGAGCGGATAACAAAAGAAGATTTGCGCTTTATGGCGGATGAAATCGGCTTGAGGCAAACAGTTCTTGTTGATATGTATTCGAA